>JBAZBZ010000007.1:0-11954 GCA_041671145.1 Bacteroidales bacterium
GCAAACAATCTGAACTCGAAAATTTACTTCCGCAAAACTGGGCTAAAAATCAATAACCGCCTGTAGATACAAAATATTTACTTCTTAAAAAAGATGTAGCTGGTCGTGGGCTTACAAGGAGTGAAAAAAAATTAATTATTAATACTAACCTGTTGTGAGAAATACTTCGAAAATTTAAAAATTATGAAAAAAACTATATTAAGTTTTGGATTAATTTCCTGTTTGTTTTTTACGGGAAATGCTCAATGGTTAACTATTACTTCTGGAATAACAGCTAAATTAGATGCCATTCATTTTATAGATTCGCAAAATGGATATTGCTCTGGTGGATTTACAAATACTCTTGAAACAACAGACGGAGGAAACAATTGGAAAAAAGGGTCTTCACAAGGGTTTAGGGATTTTGGTTTTTATAACAATACATATGGTTACGGGGCTTCAATAGGAGTTATATCCATGGCTAAAACGACTAATGGAGGATTAAGCTGGACATCTATTACACCTCCCACTTCTAACTCTTTGTGGGCTGTTTCAGCTACAAGCTCCACTACAGCATATTTTGTTGGAACTGGAGGTGTTTTATGGAAAACAATAAATGGAGGTTCAACAGTTACCATCGGAAATTCCGGAACAACAGATCTTTTGACAGATATAGTATTTACAAATACCACAACAGGATTTTTAGTGGTGCAAACTGGAGAAATAAAGAAAACCACTAATAGCGGTACATCATGGAGTACGGTTCATACAGTAACTAGTAATTTATTGACAGAAATGTTTTTTGTTGATAATAATGTAGGGTATGTGATTGGTGGTGGTGGAACTGTTGTAAAAACAACAGATGGAGGACAAAATTGGACTACTTTAACAACTAATAGTACGAGTTATTTGCAAGGTATAAATTTCTTTAATGCAAATAATGGAATTGTCGTAGGAACAGCAGGAACAATATTGTACACTAATGATGGTGGGACAACTTGGAGTTCACAAAATTCAGGAACCACAGAAGATCTATTTGATGTATCAATGTTATCTACAACAAGTGCTATAGTAACTGGAGATAATGGCACTATTCTCAAAAACAATAATATTATTTTTGGTATAGAAAATAAAATATTATCAATTGATATTATGCTATATCCTAATCCAGTTGCAGATAAATTAACATTAGAACTCCCTCAAACATCAAAACAAAGCACTATTACAATTTATAATATAAATGGAGCTGAACTAATAAAGCAGCAAGCAATCACAAACAAAACACAAATTGACATCAGCACTTTGCCAAGCGGAATTTATTTTGTGAAATTGATTACTGACAAGACAGTTGAAGTTAGAAAGATAATAAAAGAATAAAGCCCAGCCCCCAACATGTGGTTGCATCAACCGCCGTTTCGTGCCGGTAGATAAAACCGCAAGTTTTTTTAGTTCGTTATATTTTGATATATTTGTGCGAACAACTCGGCGGCGGCTGCAACCACCGGGCGTTGGGGGTAATGCAAAAAATGAATTGCGAAACTGACAAAAATAAAAGAGTATTATCTAAGAAAGACAAAAGAAATATTGTCTTATGTTTAGTATTTATGGCATTGATAGCATTCACAATGTTTGAATTTAAAATTCAAGATTATTCTCCTTGGAGTCAAATGCTTAATTCAATTGTATTACCAATTATTATTTTGATTTTTTTGATACTGTGGAATTTCAGGAAAAAGATTTTTACGAGACTAAACAACCTGAAAGCAAAAGGTTATTTTATATTGATAATTGTTTTATTTTTAATGTCTGCAACTATTTCGATACCGTTTTATGGATTTTTATCATTAGCAAATAGGACACTGGGACATAAGACAGATTATTTATTAAAAGGAGAAATCATCAAGCTTGATAGTACAATATCTATTAATAATGGATTGACTTCTTTTCATTATTCAGTTCGAGTTAAAGAAAATTCAACTGACAAAGAATATGAGTTTGAAATATATCAAGACGAATATAAAAAGTTGAAAGAGAATTCCGTTTTTGAAAAACATTTAACAAAAGGAAGTTTGGGATTTATATATTTGAAAGAATAAAGCACTACCCCCCAACATTAATGGCACTAACATAAGCTATTATTTGTATTTTTTGTATTTTCCTTGTTTAGTGATTCTTGGATATTTTCTCCATTTTTTTCGTTTTGGCAATATCTCCTTTCTTATTAATGCATTCAGTTCTTTTACGACCCGTTGACCATTTTGAATATACTCTTCCCTTTTTATCAACAAGAACATTCTTATTAAGCGTATAGAATTTTTGAATGAAATCTTCTTCGGGGGGAAAA
The DNA here is from genome assembly GCA_041671145.1 of Bacteroidales bacterium. Classification (NCBI taxonomy): domain Bacteria; kingdom Pseudomonadati; phylum Bacteroidota; class Bacteroidia; order Bacteroidales; species Bacteroidales bacterium. Next base: position 2,324 of record JBAZBZ010000007.1, read on the forward strand.
GGCATCCCTTCGATGCTTTCAAAAATAATTTTTCGTATTAAATTATACGATGCCAACGCAACATTTAATTCCTTTAAAACCATTTCAGGTGTTTTAGAACGCAATATATTAATATCCATTATGGTTTTCATTTCACGTATGCTAATTTCAATATCCCATCTTGTCAAATACTCTGTTTGAAATTCAATAGCAGCAATATGCTCATCCAATACTGTAGAATGCAGCACGTATTCTGTTCCTTCTGGACTTTTACATCTTATTTGCCTTAACTTGATTTTATTAGGTATCTCTGGCTTTTCCTTTAACCATGGAGAGCGTTTATCAGGTGATTTAATTTCTATTATTTCATCATCCGAACTAATCTTTTTTACTAAAGTGAAATTTCTCTTTCGTTTACATGGAACAATTATATCTATTTTCTTACTTATACATTTTGCAATTATTTCGTAACAATTATATAAATCGTCCAGTAATAATACACTTCTTTCCGGTATGGTATCTATTAAATCGTAAAATACAGCTAATTCACTAGTGTGGCGATTTGTTAATCCAAAGTTATAAACCTGTCCTGTGCCTCTTTTAATAAGACCTACTATTAGTCCCTGTGGGTAACCCTTACTCTCTTTACCATTGTGTTTTACTGCATATTGCTTTCTCAATTCGATGGTATCCTGCATCTGTACATAAGTTCCGTCACCTATTAATACCAAACGATTATGCCAGTGTGAATATGTATTATTTGTGTTTTGTATTATGCTTAATTTAAAAATATCTTCTGTCATCTCTACTGGTAATCTTTTTCTTGCTTTACTATATGCAGCAGTGTTCAATGATATATCTTGCTCCTTACTTTTGGGAATACTTAAAGATTTTTCTCTTGGACGACCAATTAATTTTTCTTTCTTTGTCTTTTTATTATAATCTTCAAATTCCGATTTAACCTTTGTTATCAATTGCTCCCGATTTTTTTGATGAATGGAATAATAAAGAGCTACAGAATTTTTTAGAGATTTGTCCTCTTGTGTAGCTGTAAGAACCATCGTTAATAATGTGTTCGTCTCTGAAAAAATCCTGTCTCTTGAAGATTCTGTTGCTTCTAAATTCAAAATATTTTTCGGAAATACTCCTTCCATTAGATTTAAGATGTTTTTTTTCTGGCAATCCTGTATCATAGTACTTATTGCTAATGACCTATTTTGTTTCATTTTATCTTTTTTTGATTTAATTATAGGTCAAATATAATACTTTTTTATTTATGTTAGTGCCATTACTCTTGAGAGGAGACATAGAGGTGTGTCTTTTTAACTGAAAACTATAAACTAACTTTTAATATTAACCTTTAAAACTTAAAAAAAACATGAAAAAAACAATTGCATTAATCGCGTTAACAACATTTATTTTGGGAAAAGCAAACTCTCAGAATGTGCAAAGAGTTAATATTGCTTTGAATCCTTCTTATATCAAGCTTTTTGATGACAAGAAAATAAGCTGCTTAGGGTTCGGAACTGCTTTAAATTACACTGTTTCGAAAGATAACAAAACATTTGCATCAGCAAAATACAATTATTATTTGCCAAGCAAATTCAGCTATCAGCCAACTTTGTTTAATAACAATAATTCTAATCTCGACCAAGTAGATTTAGCTGGCACAGCAAAATTATTTCAATTTTCTTTCGCATTACAAAGATACTTTATAGGAGAATATCAGTACGATTTTTCTGTTTACGGTTCTTTAGCATATAATTTCATAAAAGGAACTTACACCTATAACCTCAAAACACCCGATACTAATTTGGATTACTCTTTTGTTGATGGAACAAAAGAAAAATTGAACGGAAAAGGATTAAGCATAGGTGCTGGTTGCGAGAAAAAATTTGGTGCTTTTTATGCTTTTGCCGATGTAACTTACAATCTGAATTTTAATAAAGCTTCTTCTATATCCAATACATTTGATTATCCTAATGAAGGCACTAAAATACCTTCGTACATAAACTTATTATTAGGAGTTAAAATAGCTCTTTTCTAAATAACCATAATAGTATTAACTTTTAAAATTACAAAAACATGAAAAAAAATAATTTGGTCATTGCATTTCTAATACTTAGTGTTAGTACATTTGGACAAACATTAATAAAAGGAAAAATTGAAGAGATAGATAGAAAAAATGTTTTATTAGATTATCTTTTAAAAACAGAAAATGAAATATATTGTTTAAAAAAACCAATACAATTGTCTTGGACACAAAAAGATTTGCCTACAATGATAGTAAAATATAAAATTGATAAAGAAAAAGGTATTTCAAAAGAAAAAGAAACCATCTTTAATATTGATAGTAAGAAAATATCATTTGGAAATGTATTTCGCTTTGGAAACAATGAAACTAAAAGTATATTTATAGGATATTCACAGGAGTTTGTTGACAATAATTTTACGCTAAAAAAAGGAATAAAAGGCAGGTTTGTTGTTGAAAAGTACGACGTTGAAGGAAAAATGATAAATTCTTTTGGTGTTGATAAAAAAACAATTAATAATAAAGATTATTTTTTTGATGTTGCAGTATCTGAAAACGGCAAGCATATAGGAATTATAAACAATACCGATTATTCGGTATATAATTCCGAAGATTTTAAGTTAGAAAAAATCTTTAAATTAAAAATTATGCCCGAAAAAGATAAAGCAACGTTTTTTGTCTTATCCGACGGAAGCTTAATTTTTGTTACTAAAACAAATCCAATTATAGTAACTAAATGCGATATTAAAACCGGAGATGTTAAAGCTATTCAGATTGCATTTAATAACGAAAATAATTTTGGAGCGGTATTTAAAATAGCTGAAGATGAAAAATGTTTAATGATTGCATGCTGCTATAACGACCAGAAAAACAGCGATGCAAATACTACGCTTGTTAAAGGAATACAATTATTCGGAATTGATTTATCTTCATTTGAATTGAAAGACAATATTGATTATTCTTTAGGCGATGACATAAGAGCAAAAATGGAATATAAAAAGAAAATCGAATATTTAAGTATAATAGATATTTTTAAAATTAAAGATGATTATATTATAATTACTAATAATACATGGACTTATAGCTCAAAATATGGCTCAATCACATATAACAATAATATTTTATTACTTAAAGCAAATAATAATAATAAAAGTTTTAATATTATAAAAAGGAGCGATTTTAATGCCGACCTATATACATATAGCATTAACGGCAAACCATATATTATATACTCTAACGATACTAAATCAAGAGCAACAGGTTCAGAAACTAATAAAAGCAAATTATTATCTGTAGAAGTTGATGGAAACTTAAATAATAAAATTACATTTAAAGAAGATTTTACTTCAAAACAAATAAAACTTGTGGATTTACGTATGTATAAAATGGATATGAATAATTATTTTCTAATAGTAAAGGAAAAAGACCAATTAATGCCAATAGTATTAACTTTTTAAAGTAAAAAACTTGTAAATTAAATCCATTCCGAAAGTTTTAAACTTTCGGAATGGTATTTTATAAAACTATTGCAAAATAAAAAAGCAATGAAGAAAAAAACAATTCAAATTATTTTTATAACAACATTATCGTTTTATTATAATAATGCAAGCAGCCAAATTGGTCTGCAACTAAGCTATATAAAACCAAGTGGTTTGTACGGATATTATTTTAAACCCAGTTTAGGAACAGAACTGTTTTATAAATTTCATGATTACGAAGAGAAATTTAACATGGGGCTTTCTTTGGGCTTTTATAAACCAAAACCAAGATTGGATACCTTTCCCGATTATAACATACAGTATAGTAATGGGACTTATACTTTACTGCCTGGATATATGATATATAAAAATTATTTTTTTATATCCATTGGAATTATTTCAGAATACAAATTCTTAGACACAAAGTTAACGCCTTTAGTAGGATTAGATGTAAATGTAAATATGCATAACTTCGATTACGAAAATTATATAGAAACAGCTAAGGATATTGGTTATTCGGGCGAGCAAGTTGAAATAGCAATTGTTCCCAGAATAGGAATAAAATATGAATTGGAAAAAACATGGGTGTTTTCCGCAGGTATAGGCAAGAGTATGGGATATGTTTCCAATAATTCAAAGCAATCGTATTGGAAGCCATATATTAGTGTTTGTTACTATTATCAATAATCATAAAAAAATAAAATCATGTTAAAGAAAAACAACATTATTATTTTCGCATTTGCATTTTTGCTTTTAGCATCATGTAAAAAAGGTAATTTCGACCTTTTTAAAAATCGTAAAAATAGCTTGCCAGAAGTTAAAACCGTTTCGGCAGAAATGCTGAATGACGATGTAGTAAAAATTACAGGTGAAGTAACTTATGCCGGAAAATCGGCAATGGAATATACCGGTTTTTGCATAAGCACAAATCCTACACCTAAGATGTTAGATAATCAAATTTTACTAAATGGTACCGTTGGAAAATACAGTGCGGAAATTACAAACCTTGAACCAAACCAAGTTTATTATTTCAGAGCTTTTGCCGCAAATGTATATGGATATGTTTACGGAAATATAATAAGGTTTGAAGTGCCAAATCCACAACCGCCAACTGTTCCATGTACTTTAGCAAATAACGTTTTAATTCGAAATGGATACAGCTACAATCTTATTGATAAAGACACAACGCAAACAACAATAACTGCATCCACCTCAAGTGGTCTTTCTATCGAATTAAGTTTCCCCAAAAAACCGGTAAATGGCATTTATACAACTTGTAACTATTCGAATTTAAATGACAACTTTAGAAATGTATATGTAACATTAACCGATTATGGTGTTTATTCAATAAATGCAGGTGGAAAAGTGTATGTATCAATTGATGCTACAAGTGGAAAAATGTCAGTTTCATTCTGCGAATTATATTATACGGCATCTTCTGTTGTTGAATTAAAAGGAAAGATAACACTCAATTGATTTACTCATATTCATTTTTGATTACTTATTTTTGAAATTATTTCCGCAAATTTCTCTGTGCCTCTTATTTTATTAAAATCAATATTATTATGAAGTTTTAAAACATCACTAAAACCAAATACAACAGCTTTTTCAAGCGAAGATAATGCCTTTTCTTTTTCATCAAGTTTTGCATAGTAGCAAGCGGTGAGATAGTAACAATCAGGATTTTCGGGGTCAACCATTGCATAAATTTTTAAAAACTTTTCAGCTTGTTCAGGTTGGTTAGAGTTTAATATGGCATTTGAATTTGTATATCCCGAAATACTTAGGAATGCAAGCAATCTATTATTCATCAATTGTATTTCCTTGTCGGGATTGTTTTTTGTTTTTGAAATTATTGTATTTATTTCTTTTATCCACCAGTTAATGTCTTTTGAATTCAGATTTTCGCTGTATTGCTGACATTTTGTGAGTTCTTCATTTAAAAGCATTTCGTTTTTTGCAAGTATTTTTTTTAATTCAGGAGTTGCTTCAATTTTTGCAAACTCCGATTGGTATTTATTTACATCAGCGAGTCCTTCAAGAAAAGAAACCATTTTTTTATATGCTGCATAAATCTCATAAGTTGAATTTTTCTTTTTTAATTCAGCAATTTTATTTTCATTTGATTTAATAAAATTAGTAATCAACGTATCGTTTCGTGAAGTAAAATTATTTTTCATGGAATTAAATTCAAGCCAAATAAAACCATCTTCCATACATTCTTTTGGCGGCCATTCGTGTTTTCCGTTAAAAACAACAAGCTGGTGGTTTATATTATTTTTTTCAAGCATCTTGTCAAATGCAACCATTTCAAGATAATTGAAATCAGTATTACCTGCAAAGCCAATAAAAGAGAATTTATTTTGCTGAGGAAAATTTTCGACCGGAAAACCGGCAGAACAGCCAATAACTGCCGACATATCGTTTCTGTTGATTGCTATTGAAATTGCAACCCGCGAACCACCTGAAAATCCGCCAGTAAATATTTTGTTCCTATCAAATTTTACTTTTTCGAATACATCTTCAATCATTGTATTTGTTGTATTATTTATTTCGTCAAAATTCATTCCGTTTTGCGAATTGTTTGAACCAACAAGGATATAACCATATTTTTCGGCTAAATCCTTATATTTTGAAACAGGGAAATTTCCCCTGCCTTGAGGGTCGAAGAGAAATATTACAGGCAGAGGTATTGATTTATCAATGTTGGTAGGCATGTAAAGAGCATAAGTAACAGAATTGTTTTCTGCTGCAATCTGATTTGTTACTTTGCCTATGCAGGATTTATAATCGAATGGAATACGTGATTTGTTTTTATCTTTTCCATTGCTGTTGCCGCATGAATAAAGAATAAAAAGTAATATAAAAACTAAAAAAGCAAAATATTTTCTCATAGTTAAGTGTTTAGTAATTTGCGCCTTTCGCCTTGTTTTTCTTACTACTTACGACTAAATTCTTACGACTTTTTTCGTTCGGTTTTTCTAATATACTTTAAAAATATAATTCCGAAAATGCCTGTCAAAATTAATGAAAATGAAATAATTTCTGCCTGAGTTATTCCTTTTCCGAAAATATTGTATGGCGGATTGATTCTTATTCTTTCAATAAAGAAACGTTCTACACCGTTAAATATAAGGTAAACAGAAAAAAGTACACCCGGAGTTAAAAACTTTTTTCGCATCGACCAGAGTATAAAAAACATTAAAATACATGAAATTGTTTCGTAAAATGGAGTTGGAAAAACAGGATGGTCAAGCATAAAACAATGTTTTGAAAAACAGTCGGGAATTCTTATGCCTTCATCAATTACATTATGCGGATAATTGAATGCCCACATCCAGTCAGGCAAAAAGCCGAGCCAATGCGGTTTAGCAAGAGTATTTACAATTCCCCAGTCACCGTCGCCGGCAAGCTGACATCCGATTCTGCCGATTCCATAGGCAAGAATTAAACCGGGTGCAGCCGAATCAATTAAGTGAAAAAGAGCAATTTTATTTTTTCTGGCATAAATAAGTATTGCAATGGCAGCACAAATCAAACCGCCGTAAAAAGTTAATCCGCTGAAAGAAATCATAGCACTAATCGGGTCGTATCTGAATTCTTCAATATTTTCGAGATTATGAAAAATCTTTGCTCCTATTAATCCGAAAATAGCTGCAAGGAAAACTATGTTTCCTACCAAATCGTGTGGATATATAGTTTCTTCAACTTCCACCGGTACTTTAAGTTTTTCTTTTTGTTTGGCTCTATATTTGCTGTATGCAAGAAAACCACCGAACACCAAGCCACCTATAAAATTTCCTTCACCTGATAAAATGAAATGCTGAGGATTATTCACGAAGGTTTGATAATTTAAAATAATATCAATTAATTTGAACCCGAGAACAAATCCCAAAACACCGTTAAGTAAGAGTTCGGTTAAAGTCGCGGGGTTTCCTTTTATTACTTTTATATTATGAGGACTTAAAACGCCTGATTTTTCCTTGCGCTTCAATTCGAGTACAAGAGTCCATGCTCCAAGTAAAAATGCAAGAGCCATAAAAAATCCGAATGTCTGTATCGGCAACGGAATATTTATTCCGAATAAATCTTTTAATAAATCACTTAAAGTTGGATACATGAAATTAGTTTAAAGTTTAAAATTCAAAGTTAAAAAGTTTTTGGTAATTATTAAATCATAAAATATTATGCTTTAAAATGCTTTAATTTATTGAAACTTATTTTAACTTTGCGGATAATTAAGACAATGCAAACCAAATGAAGATATCTGCTTCAATATATTCAAACAAAGAAAAAGATTTTACGGAATTGATTAAAGAGCTTGATGCTCACAGAATAGATTATTTTCATATTGACTGCAATGATGAGCCCGAAGTTTTTGAAGACATTAAAAACATAAGAAAAGTCAGCAATACAAAGATTGATTTGCATTTGATAACACCAACTCCCGAAAAATATTATGATTTGATTTCTAAATATAATATCGAAAATGTTACTTTTCAATTTGAAAAATTAAAAAACAAAATTGATGTTTTCTCTAATAATAGCTCAAGCTATGGATTGGCAATAGTTTCCGAAACCGACATAACCGTTTTTGATGAATATAAAAACTCTTTTTCCCATATTTTATTCATGTCCACAACTCCCGGAGTGAGCGGAGGCAAGTTCAACAGAAACAATTTTAGAAAAATAAGATTATTTAAAAACCTTTATCCTGAGAAAAAAATTTTTGTTGATGGTGGTGTAAACGAAGAACTATCTTTTATTCTGAGAAACATGGGCGTTTATGCTTCTGTTATCGGTTCATATCTTTTCAAAAACGATTACATAGGCTCTGCATTGCTGAACCTGAAAAGCGATAATATTGAATCGCATTATCTTGCCAGTGATTTTATGCTCGGACTTGATGAAACTCCTGTTTTGAAAATAAATGAATTCGGTTTTTATGATGTTCTTATATCAATCGAAAAATATCAGCATGGCTTGACAATTGTAGTAAATGAAAATGGTGAACTTGAAGGATTAATTACAAATGCTGATATGAGAAGGGGGCTAATAAAAAATTTCAATGACATGAACAATATTGATATAAATACTATTATCAACCGTAATCCCGCATACATTTATGAAAAAAATACTGTAACGGAAATTTTGAATTATATAAAATCATTAAATTTTCCGGTATTGTATTTACCTGTTGTTGATGAAAAAAAACGGTTAACGGGAATTTTAAAATTTAATAATCTTATTAAAGGTGAATTATGATTTTACACTTGGATAAAAATGCTGCTCCTGAAGTAATCAAAGAATTGGCTTCTTTTTACGAAGCGATTGCATTGAAAGATGAACATAACATTATTCTTGTTACTTCATCAGCAATTAAGAATGTTGTTGAAAAGCACAAACAGCATATAAAAGAGAGTTTTGTTTTCGACAGCGACATTCAGCTTTCGAGCAGAAAATACCGCAACAACACATGGCAGGTAAAAATAGGAAATAAATCAATCGGCGGAAACACAAACAATACTGCGGTAATTATTGGACCTTGCTCAATTGAATCGGAGGAGCAAATTGAAAAAACCTGTGAATTACTGAAGAAACACAATTTGACAATGCTGCGTGCAGGGAGTTTTAAACCACGTACTTCACCTTATAATTTTCAGGGAATGGGAATCGAAGGTTTGAAAATATTAGCAAAAATGAGAGAAAAATATGGTTTCAGTATTATCAGTGAAGTCCGGGATTCAAGCCATATTGATGATGTTATTGGATATGCTGACGTTATTCAGATAGGAGCAAAATCCATGTATGACCATGGAATTTTGAGGAAATGCGGAAAATCAAAAAAACCCATATTGCTAAAACGTGGATTCGGCACTACCTTACAGGAGTTTGTCCAGGCATCGGAATTTATTCTTTCAGGAGGAAACAGCAATGTTATACTTTGCGAGAGAGGAATTCGAACTTTCGAAACTAAAACACGCTTTACATTAGATTTGTGCGGAGTTGCATATTTAAAAGAACATATAAATCTTCCGATAGTTCTCGACCCGAGTCATGCAATGGGTTATTCTTACGGCGTTTCTGCTCTTTCGAGAGCTTGCATGGCAATGGGTGTTGACGGACTTTTAATTGAAGTGCA
>JBAZBZ010000007.1:11964-133013 GCA_041671145.1 Bacteroidales bacterium
GATGCATCGCAGCAATTGAATCACAAAGAATTCTCGGAATTGTTCGAAACATTGAAACCCATTGCAAAAGCTGTAAACAGAAATATTATTTAAAAAAGGTTTTATTTTAATATTAAAGCTTTTATTCATTTTTTCTTTTATAGCATTATTCTTAACATATAATAAATCCCCTGAATATTTTTTCAATTATCCATTTTTGTTAAATTTTTGTTTATTTAAAAACATAGTTTATTTTTGAGAAGAAATTAAAAAAGTAATTATGGCAAAAAGAAAAATAATCACAATGCCCGGAGACGGAATTGGAAAAGCAGTATTATATGAATCTATAAGGGTTTTAGATGCCGTTAAATTCGAAGCTGAATATATACATGGTGATATTGGCTGGGAATTCTGGTGCAAGGAAGGCAACCCATTACCTGAACGCACTGTTAAACTTCTGGAAGATAACAAAATAGGATTGTTCGGCGCTATTACTTCCAAACCAAAAGATAAAGCAGCAGCAGAATTAAATCCCGAACTTAAAGATAAAGGTTTTGTTTATTACAGTCCTATAGTTGCAATGCGTCAGCATTTCGACCTTGATATTTGCATGCGTCCCTGCAAAACATTCAAAGGCAATCCGCTTAATTTCATCCGTAAAGGGAGAAAAAATACAATTGAAGAACCCGAAATTGATACGATGATATTTCGCCAGAATACTGAAGGATTATATGGCGGAGTTGAATGGACAAACCCTCCCGACAAAGTTTATGATGCACTTATGACTCATCCTAAATTCAGAGAAAATTTCGCATGGTGTCCGAGAGAAGAGCTGGCAGTTTCCACAAGAATTTTCACAAAAAAATATGTTACAAGAATTGTAAAAGCAGCATTTGAATACGCAAAAAAAAGAGAGTTCAAAGAATTAACAGTTTGTGAAAAACCAAATGTTATAAGAGAAACATCGGGAATGATGCTTAAAGTAGCTCAGGAAATGAGCAAAAATGAATACCCCGATATTAAAGTTGTTGATGTAAACATTGATGCGCAAATGATGTGGCTCACAAAAAATCCCGAAAAATATAATGTAATTGTTGCAGGAAATATGTTCGGAGATATTGTTTCCGATGGTTTTGCTGGATTGGTGGGTGGTTTGGGATTTGCTTGCAGTGCAAATATCGGTAAAGAAGTTGCAGTATTTGAGCCTACGCACGGTTCGGCTCCCAAATATGCCGAATATAAAACTTCTATCGTAAATCCAATAGCCATGGTACTTTCGGCTTGCATGATGCTCGACCATATAGGCGAAATAGAAAAAGCAGAAAAAATAAGAAAAGCTGTTGCAAAGGTTATTGAAGAGGGAAAAACAAAAGCTTACGATATGCTTAAAATGTCCGGCTCACCAGACGTAATTGAAAAAGGTGCTGCCTCAACAAAACAAATGACCGATGCGGTAATTGGAAAACTAAAATAATGAGTTGAGGAATGCTTTTAGTAACTAATGTATTCCTGAAAAAGCACCTGCAGATAAGATTTTCCTTCTTTCAGCAAACTATCTTTATTAATATTTCTAATTGAAATTTCGTAAAAAGAGTTTGTATTTTGAGCCCAAACAAAATGATTATCCGGTCGAATCCAGCCCATGCCGCCGTCTTCAACAGCAAAATAAGCATATTCGGGACAATAAGGATTTAATAAATTTTTACTCCATTTAAAATTTTTATTGTCATAACCGAGTTGAGATAGAAGTGTTGCAGCGATATCGCATTGTGAGCCGATTTTTGAAATTTGTTTTCCGCGATATTCTTTTTTAATTACATTTCCGAATAAAAGAAATGGGATTTTGTGATATTGTGGTGAATAGAAATTCCAATTTTTATAAGTATCGTGTCCGTGGTCGGAAACAAAAACAAATAAAGTATTATCGAACCATTTTTGTTTTTTTGCTTCATTTATAAAATCATAAATGCATCTGTCGGCATAATGCACAGATTTAATATAATCTTCGCCGTGTTTTTTCCAGATAAAATTTTCTTTTGAGGGAATGTCGTAAGGGCTATGTGTGCTTAGAGTGAAAACAGAATATAGAAAAGGTGGTGTTTCTGTTTTTAAATCATAAAGCATTTTATTAAAAATAAATTCATCATGAATTCCGAGTTTGCCTTGTGGAATATTTTTAGAAAAATCAGATACTTCGGTGATTTTTTCAAACTGATTGAATAAAATGTATCCTTTTATATTTCCATAAATTAATTGTCCCCCGAAAAAAAATGAAGTTTTGTAACCATCGTCGTGCAGCGTTTTGCTGAAGCTTGGAAGCTTCACAAACATGCTTGGCTGATTTGTTATTGCAGAATAAGGAGTGGATGGAAAACCACCAAATATGGCAGCCATGCCTTGTTCTGAACGGGCTCCGCTTGCATAAAAATTTGTAAAAAGCATTCCTTCTTTTTCCATTTCTCTGAAATGCGGAGTAATACCTGCGTCACCGCCGAGCGATTCAATCACATCAGCCGACCAACCTTCAAGAATAAATAAAATTACATTCGGTTTTTTTGACTTAAGTATAATTATAGTTGTGTCTTTTTGATTTTTTTTAATCATGTCAACAGTATTATTCGCTTCAATAGTTGAAAAATATATAAAAGGATTTTTGTCAATATATTTTTTATTTTCCTGAATGCTTTGAATAATATTCCATCCCGAATTAACTGCTGCAATATTTAAGAACATGTTTTTTGAAAAATATGATTCGCTTTGATTGATGGGAATTTGCTGTGTGCCTCCGCGAAGTCCTATGAACAAAAGAACAGGAGCGGCAATTAAAAAAAATACCGAGAAAAGAATATTTCTTTTTAAATAATTAATTTGAGTAAAAAAATATTTCTTATAAAAATAAAATCCCGCAAAGAATTGAAATAAAAGCAATGCAATTAAAACAACAAAGTATATTGAGGAAACCGAAGAAACAATTTCTCCCGGATGTTTAAGATATAAAAGAGCTTTATAATTTAGTTTGGTTTGCCATTCTTCATATAAACCAAGTTCTGCCGAAGAAATCAATGAGTAAACAAAAATAACTATTGTGTAATATAGTTTATTAATGAAATTTATCCATTTCAGATTGAATAATGATTGAATAAAAAGAAGAAATGATGGTAAAATAATAATATAGCAGGCGGTTGATAAATCAAGTTTCAGCGAATGAAAGAAAACTGCTGAAATTGAAATGAAATCAATATCATTTAATTTGTTGAAATAAAAAATCAGAAAAATAAATTTTGCAAATGCAAAAAATAAAAACAAGAAAATAAACTGTTTTATTAAAGAAATGATTATTTTTTTCATTTAAAAGATTATAAAATACAAAGTGTCTAATTAGAGTTTAAGTTTTTTAACTTTAAGTATTGATTATTTTATTTTACTTCACAAAAATCCAAGTCGGCATTCATAATTATTTTTAACGGCAGAATCAATATTGTACATTTTTTAATTTTCGCGGCTATTTTTTTTACAGTATTGTCAGGCATTGAAAAGGGCATTTCCGATTGATATGCAAGTGGACCATCGAACTCGAGCGGGTCTTTATAAAAATCAGCAAGGTCGATTCTATTCACAACAATTTTTTGACCCAAAACTTTAGTGTAAATTTCAAATATTGCAGTTACAAGTTTCAATTCAAGCTTGTTTTTTTGCTGATTGTATGATACCTTAATTTCACCTTCAACCTCATCGGTATAACTTAATGAGCCGACTTCCACTTTTATGTTTGAAGTAAAACGGGCTTTGTTTTCCTGTAAAGTTACTTTTGAATCAGTGGCTGTCCATTTGTATTTTCCGCTTAACAGAAAGGTTTTGTATTCATTTTCACCACTGAAAGAACCAATTGCCTTGAGAACCTTGTTGACAGATGATTCGTAAAGTACTACAGCTAAATCACTGTTTTGAGAAAACAAATCTTGCTTTGTAATCAATAGTAATGCTGCAGTTAGAAACATCAAATATTTTCTCATAATATTTAAAATTAAGAATGCATTTTATTAATGCAAAATTATCAATTAAACAAAATAATTTACTGATTATTAGAAGTCGTATTTTTCTCTGCTTTTTGTTGAATGTCAAGAATTGTAAAAATTGCCAGAAATGCCCAGAATGGAACAGAAGCTTTATCGGTGTCAAGGAAATTATTCATTGTGCCGTGGGTGAAATATGTAATTAATCCAAGTATCAACGCAAGGACAATGAGTTTTACTTCTTTGTCGGCAGCTCTTTTGTAAACTTTAATTCCTGTAAAAAGAGAAATAAACGTGATTACGATAAAAGTCAGACTGCCGAGTATTCCCGATTCAGTTAGTGGTCCGATGTACTCGCTGTGAGCATTTCCGTTATCACCGAAATTTGTACTTATTATTGTTTTATCTTTTGAAAGTTGGTAAGGTGCATATTCAAACTGATATGTACCAGGACCCCAGCCAAAAATGGGTTTTTCCTTAAACATTCTTATTGCGGAATTCCATCTGTTTATTCGTTCCAGATTAGATGCGTCCGATGAAACATTTGATATGGATTGAAGGTGTTTTTGTATATCGGTAGATGAATCCTGTTTGTTTTTCTCAATATTAAAAAACAATTCGTTTTTAAAGGAAAAAAATAAGCATACGGAAACTACAAAAATCATTATTACATAATGTGTTTTAATTTTAAAAAGAAGAATCAAAAGTACCAATAACGCGGGAACTAAACTTACCCATGCTGCTCTTGCATACGATAATACGATACCTGTGCAAAAAAGAGCAAATAAAATGAAGCATATAATACGAAGGTTAGGAGAATATTTTTTGTTGAAAACAAAACTTCCTATAACCGGTAAAAACATTGCTAAGGCAGCTCCGTAAGCAGTATGGTCGTTGTAAAAAGGTGTCATAACCCAATTTGCTGATTTGTGAGTGAGACCGTTTGCAATATGATTTGTTATAGTATAAACTATAACTCCGGCAAATGGAATAATATACAACCATAAAAATGTTTTTGCATTTTTAAAATTTTTGAATAATTCAACTCCGATAAAATAAAATACTATAACAAACCACAATCTTGAAGTGAAATATTTTAGTGAAACAATAATGTCGGTGCTGGTAAGAGAGGTGATAGCCATCCATATCAGATTTGCAATGATAGCAATTGTTAAAGGATGTTTCAATATTTTCCTGTCGGGAGTTTCATTGAGTAAAATTTTAAAGAAAAACAAAAGCATGATGCCGAATATCAATGGTTCAGTGGGTATTGACGCTCCTATGTCGTAATTGAGTGTTGTATCATCCAGCTTTATTGAAAGAGGCGTAAAAAAAACGATAAGTAATATGAGTTTATCAAAGGAAAAAACAAACATCAGTGCAACAAGAACTATAAATGGAATTGCATAAATCCAATAATTCTCAAATGCAACAAACAAAGTTGTAAGTGCAATAAAAATCACACTTATAACATACACCCATTTTATTTTGTATTGTTCGAGCAAGAGAAAATATTATTGAATTTTTTGTATTTCACTTTTTATATAATCCATGAAGGACTTGTATTTTTCGACGATGTTAACGATTAGAATCATCATAACAAAAGTTCCGACTGCTGTACATAAAACTATGAGCCACCTTATTGGATAAGATTTTTTATCAGCAGGGTAGGGGCTTGTTACAACTGTGCAATACGATAATTTTTTTTCATAGTCATTAATTGTATTTTCATAAGTTGTTTTGAGGTCATTATAACTGCCCCGTATTCTCCATAAATGTTCACTTGTAGAAGCATAAAGTCCTCCTTTATGTTCGAGGTTTTTTACAAGAGTATCAATTTTCGGAGAAGATTTTCCTGATTGAGATATTTTTTTTAATTGTGCTTTTGTTGCTTCTCTTGCTTGTGCAGGATAGTCGAGTATTTCATAATTAATTCTAAGATGCTGAAGTACATTTTCCATTGAATCCATTTCTTTTCTTTTGCTTTCAAGCCGGTCTTTATTTATTTTAACAACTTCGTTTACTTTTATGCGAAATGATGTGGTGATTTTTTTGTTCACATAATCAATAAATGATTGTACAATCAATGAAGCTGTGTCAGGGTCAATATCGTAAACAACTATTTTAACGGACTCATATTCTGTTTTCTTAATTGAAATGTTCGATTTGAATTCTTTTAAGAGCTTGCTGTAGTATGATTTTGTTTTGCTTTTAATCCTATAATGGTTACCCAGATTGAATTTTTTAATAATGTCATTTGTTACATCCATTGCTTCGAACATTTGGATTAATTGTTCGGTAGGTGTTTCACCTGAATATGGCTGAAGATTTATTGGATATACTATTGCCTCCGATTTATATTTTGGCTTAATAAAAAAAGGTTCGGAGAATATTGCCGATAAAACTACCGAAATGCCAACAATGATTATAAAATGTTTTCGCCATTTGTATATTGTTCCAATAATGGCAATACTGTTAAATTTATTTTCCATGATAATTTTTATGTTTATGGTTTTTGTTTTTCAATAATAATAATTACTATAATACTGACTAATAAAGTGCAAAAAGTGGTAAGTGCTGTGAGCAGCCATCGTATGGGATATGATGCTTTTTCGGGTTTCAGTGCTTTTTCGATTATAAACTTCTGTGGAATATTTTGCTCGGCATCAATTTTTGCTTCCTGATATTTAAGTTTTAAATCACTTAATTTTTCTTTGTCATAAATTACTTCATCTCTCAATGAAACATATTTTCCTCCATATTTCGCAAGCACTTGTAATTTTTCTTCAAGTATTTTAGCACCAGAATTGTTGTTTCTTGCTGTTGCTGCACTCATTTGATCTGTTATGACTTCGGCTTGTTTTTCGTATTCAAGAACACCCAATCCTCTTAATTTATTTAGCGAATCTTCCAAATCTTTAATGTGTTTTTCGAAAAGGTCATATTCATTCTTAACTATATTAAATCCTATTTTTGCTCTTTCTTTTTGTGTTTTATTTATAATAGTATCGAATGAATTTGTGATTTCGTTTGCAATATCGGCTGCAGTTTGGGGGTTGCAATCAAGTACGTCTATTTCAACAGCCATATATTCATTTTTTTTGAAAGTAATCAGTTTTTTATATTTATTGTAAAGTTTTGTATATGGGTATCTTGAATTGAAATTGATATCGTAATGCTCCATCAGGTTGAATTTATTTATAATTCGGTCCCTTACTTCACTTGAATTAAGTATTTGCAGCATTTGTTCTACTTTTTCATCGCTGCCGAATTCCATGATATCCTCTTTGCTTGTTGGGTTTATACTTATTAATGCTTTGGAAATTGAATTTGTTGAACAGGGCAAGAGTATAACGGTTGCTTTATATTTTGGTTTTATAAGAAATGTGCCGGAATATGAAATGATTAAAGTTACACTTATTAATATCAGCAGAATTTTTCGCCACTTGTTAACAACTTTGAAAAGATTTTCGGAATCAAAATAATTCATTGCCGGTTCATTTATTGTTTTTGAAGTTTTTTGCAAAGTTAGAAAAATATTTAAAAAATAAAATTATCTGTTAAGCACTTCAAAAACTGAAAATTGAGTTTTTGTAGATACCTTTTTGTTTCATAATGTATCGTGAGCTCAAAATTAAAACAATAGATAATTAAAAAAAGATAATTATTTTATTTTGGTGATATTTTTAATGTCAACCATATTTAAGTATGTTGTAAATCGCTTTTATACTTATTATTCTAATTGCAAATGCGAGGATAAAACAG
This sequence comes from Bacteroidales bacterium, assembly GCA_041671145.1. Taxonomy (NCBI): domain Bacteria; kingdom Pseudomonadati; phylum Bacteroidota; class Bacteroidia; order Bacteroidales; species Bacteroidales bacterium. Next base: position 19,722 of record JBAZBZ010000007.1, read on the forward strand.
GAAATAATCATAATGCAGAAATTGACAAACCATTTGAAATGCAAATAATTTTTTGAAGCGTAATTTATTATAAATATTCCGATAATAAATATGAGTAATAGACCAAGTAACTTATAATTTATTTTAAAACGGAAAATTTTTTGTACATAAAAAACCTGCGTTGTGGCAACCAGAAATTGGGTTGTTAAGCTTGCAAGCGCCGAACCTATTGCCTGATACCGCGGAATAAGAAATATATTTAAAGTTATATTTATAATCATTCCGCACCCCGCAATAATGTTAAGTTGTTTTAAATTTTTATTTGCCGTAAGCAATGTGCTGAAAATATACATTGTTGAAATGCATATAAAGCAACCCATTAAAATAGAAAATATCACCGACGATTGGTGTATCCGTATGTTATATATTTCTGCTATTTCGAATTTTTGTTTAGGATACAAAAGCATCATGATTTCTTTATTATAGAAAAAAGAACCTGCGGCTATTATCAATGCAGGAACAATAAGCAAAGTATAAGATAACTTTACCATATCTTCAACATTATCTTTAAACTTCAGCATTCTTGCATAAATAGGCAATAGCATGCCTGCAAACAAAAATGCAATCATATTTGTTCCGTCAAGCAAACGATATGCAGAAGCGTAAACTCCTGACTGTTCTGCTCCATTAGGCAGCATTCTTTCAAGCATAACTGTATCAATTCTATTGTAGAAAGTCATTAGTAATACAAGAATTGCGAAAGGAAAGCTATGTCTTATTATCATTAGCGAAAATGGAAAATTCCATTTTAGTTTCAGGAATTTTGATTTTGCTTTTCTGAAAACAATAATCATTGCAATTATTGCTGTTACCAAATATCCGAAAGTAATTATTGCAGCATATATTCCGATTGTAAACTTTATCGGAAGATTTCCCCATAAAAATAAAGCACAAATGGGTATCATAATTAATCTGTCGAGAATGGAAATAAAACTATCAATTTTGAATAAATGCAGTCCCGAAAGATTTGAACGGAGATACATTATAAAAGAAATTAAAAATTGCTGAAATGCAAGTAAAATCAAAAAGAGCAAGTGGTCAAAGGAATATTTTATGAAATACGCACAAATAAAAGTTATTATCAGATAAATAATACCGAGAATAAGTTTTAATACAATAATGCTTGAAAGATGCTTGCGTAACAAATGATTATTCTGCGCAATATTAATATTATTGAAATTAATTATTCCGAAATCAAGAAGAATATTAAAAAGAAATGAGAAATTTAATACGGCAAAATAAAAACCATAGTCGGCAACTCCAACCTGATTCTGCACTACTCTGTCAAACCCAAAAATCCAAATTGGTTTTATCAGCAGGTTTAGAAATAGAATTAAACTTATATTCTTTATAAATTTTTTATGCATAAAACTTGAAGTGCAAATGTATCAATTTTAGAAAATATTAGCCATAAATTCACAGATTTAAAAGCAAATAATTTTAAATCTGTGGCTAATTTATGACTTTGTATACATACGCCAATATATAAAACAATTTTTTTTGTAAATAACAAATTTTAACTTTGTTGATTATTAAAAAAACTTTAAATATATATTGTTTATTGTAATTGTTAAAAAATAAATGAAAATTGCTGTAAATACCCGACTTTTAATAAAAAACAAGCTTGACGGCATAGGTTGGTTTTCGTATGAAACGCTGAAAAGAATTACTCAGCAGCATCCCGAACATGAATTTTATTTCATTTTTGACCGGCAACATAGCAGTGAGTTTATTTTTGCAGAAAATATCAAGCCAGTTATTATTGGACCTCCCGCCCGTCACCCATTTCTTTATGTTATTTGGTTTGAATATTCAATTAACAGAATTTTAAGAAAAATCAAACCCGATGTATTTCTTTCTCCCGATGGTTTTGTTTCTCTTTCGTCTCAGGTGAAAACCATAAGCGTAATACATGATATTAATTTTGAACATCTGCCCGAGCATTTACCTTTTTTAACAAGAACTTATTATAGGTTTTTTTTCCGCAGGTTTGCACGAAAATCAAAACGTATAGCAACAGTTTCGGAATTTTCAAAAAATGACATAGTTGAACTTTATAAAATAAATCCCGATAAAATTGATGTCGTTTATAACGGTTCAAACGAAATTTATAATCCACTTTTTGAAGTTGAAAAAAAGGTAGTACGCGAAAAATATACTGATAATTCTCCATATTTCGTTTTTATAAGCTCAATACAGCCGAGAAAAAATCTTATTAATCTTTTTAAAGCATTTGAAATTTTCAAGGAAGAATACAGTTCGGATATAAAACTATTGGTGATTGGTGAAAAGCAATGGTGGACAAAAAAAACAAATACTGTTTTTGATGAAATGAAACACAAAAATGATGTGATTTTTTGTGGTTGGCTCTTGCCAAACGAATTAAAAAATGTTCTTGGTGCCGCTCTCGCTCTCACTTACGTTTCATATTTCGAGGGATTCGGAATTCCGATAGTTGAAGCAATGTATTGCGATACTCCTGTGATAACTTCAAACTGCACGTCAATGCCCGAAATTGCAGGCGATGCCGCACTTCTTGTTGACCCGTTTTCTCCCAAATCAATTTGCGATGCAATGCTGAAAATAGCTAAAGATAAAAGTGTAAGCGCAGATTTAATAAAAAAAGGACAAATTCGCCGTCAGAGTTTTTCATGGCAAAAAACTGCCGACCTGCTGTGGAATTGTGTTATTAAAGCTGTTAATAGTTAATGGTTTGTTCTTCTTATCGGATATCTCGAATAATTTAATTCCAAAATCGCAAATCCTAAATCCTAAATTTATTCTATTGACAATTTACCTACGAGTTCGTTTATGGAATTTATTTTATGTTTACTTAAATAATTTTCAATTCCTTTTATGACTTTTAAGCTTGTTTGCGGGTCAATAAAATTTGCCGTGCCGATTTGAATTGCGGTAGCACCGGCAAGAAAAAATTCAATTGCATCGGCAGCATTCATTATTCCACCTAATCCGATTATCGGAATTTTTACTGCTTTATATGTTTGCCAAACCATTCGCAATGCAATTGGTTTTATACACGGACCCGATAATCCTCCTGTAACAGTTGATAATACGGGCTTGCGGATTTCGGCATCAATTGCCATACCAAGCAATGTATTGATTAATGAAACTGCATCAGCACCTTCAGCTTCAACTGCACGTGCTATTTCGGTGATGTCTGTTACATTAGGGGAAAGCTTAACGATAAGAATTTTTTTATATGTTTTACGTATTGCTTTAGTAACTTCGGCTGCCGATTTGCAACTTGTTCCGAAAGCCATTCCGCCTTGCTTTACATTCGGGCATGAAATGTTTAATTCAATTGCAGGGATTTTTTCAAGAGCATTTAATTTTTCAGCCACTGCAGTATAATCTTCAATTGTAGAGCCGGAAACATTAACAATAATATTTGTATTTAAATCTTTTATTATAGGGTAAGTGGTTTTAATAAAATAATCAATGCCTTTGTTTTGAAGCCCTACTGCATTCAGCATTCCCGATGCTGTTTCGTGCACCCGCGGATAAGCGTTTCCTTCGCGGCTTTTCAAGGTCGTTCCTTTTGTAATAAAACCACCTAATTTATTCAAGGCAATGAAATCTTCAAATTCCTCACCATATCCGAATGTGCCCGATGCAGTGAGAACAGGATTTTTGAACAATAATTTTTTTATGTTAATGCTTAAATCTGCCATGTTAAATCATTTATGTTAAAAACAGGACCTTCGGTGCAAACACATTGGTTTCCTTTTTTTGTTTCAACTACGCAACATAAACATGCACCTATTCCGCATGCCATGATGTTTTCGAGTGAAACTTCACATTCGGTATTTTTTTCTTTTGCGATTTTTGCAACAGCTTTAAGCATTGGAGCTGGACCGCAAGCATATATTTTGTCGAAATTATTTTTTAAAACTGAATTTTGTGTGAGCAGTCCTCTTTCGCATAAAGAGCCGTTTTCAGTAGAAATATAAACCTTTCCGTATTTTTTAAACTCTTTAATTTTAATTATATCTTCTTTGCTTCGTCCTCCGAGCAAAACATGAATTTCGTTATTATTTTCATTCAAACGTTTTGATAAATACAGCAATGGTGCTATTCCACAGCCCCCGCCAATCAATAAAACTTTTTTATTTTTTACCAGATTAAATCCTTTGCCAAGCGGAAAAATTATATTTACAATATCTCCAACTTTATATTTTGAAAGTGCTTCGGTGCCTTCACCAACTTTTTTAATAAACAAACTTATTGTGTTTTTTGATGTGTTTACATCATGTATTGAGAATGGTCGTCTTAAAAAAGTGTTTTTTGATTTGTTGATTAAAACTTCTACAAATTGCCCTGGAAATATTATTGGTAATTTTTGTCGCAATTGCAATTCAAGTACAAAGGTATCGTCCGAAATTGTGATGTTTTTTAATATTTTGAAATCTTTTATATATTTCATTGTGAATATTTAACAAAAGTAATAAATATTGGTCTCTATGTATGATGTTGCACCTTTTTGCTTTGATGTCATACCTTTTAGGTTCGATGCGTAACCTTTAAGTTTAAATTTATTCTTTTATTTCTTTTACAAAAGAATTTTTAAAGCTTTCGAAATCCTGCTTTTTGTAAGCATCTTCGCCGAAGAATTTCATTATTGCTTCGAACTCAGACGGAGGATGATAACCCGGAACATTTTGTATAACATTCATGGATTCGTCCATGAAAACAAAATTGGGATATGACAACTGTCCTTTAACCAGAGTAATTGCAAGCTGATGTGCTGAACGTGGAACCGTCGGGTTAGGATTGATATATGTAGCTTCTTTAAAAATAATTGTGTCTTTTCGTTCGGAATTAAATTTTACGCAATAATAATGTGTATTCATGTATTTGGCAATTACTTTGTTTGTAAAAGTAACGGCATCCATTCTTTTGCACCATCCGCACCAGTCGGTGTATAAATCAATTAATATTTTTTTTGGATTTTGTTTGTTCAAAATTATGGCTTCCTGAAAAGTATACCATTTTATAACAGTGTCGGGAGTTTGCTCTTTTGGCTGTGTTTTAACTTTGTTTGCTTTTGCCTGAGATTGAGCCGGCTTTGGCTTTTGTGTGGTTTTTTGTTTTGGATTAGTATTTTGTATAACCTGACTAAATCCTATTACCGTAAATAGTAATACAATTAAAATAAAGAGTTTCTTTTTCATTTGTTTTGGTTTTTTAAAAAAAAGTTAATTAAGAATATTAATATTATAAGTATATAATACTATAAATGGCTTTATTATTAAATTGCCTAATTGTTGTTTTTATCCTCTGTTAATACGGTTTATAGCTGGTTTATAACAATTAAGCAATAAAATAATTTTATTTCGGCAAAAGCTATGCCAATTTCAGAAAAACCCTGCAAATTAAAATAATTCCGAATAAAATCAACAATATTCCGCTAATTCTGTGAACCCATGATAAAAATTTTTGTGTCAGAAAAAATTTAGTTTTATTAGCAATAAAAGCTTTTAATGTATCGGTTGATATAGCCGTACACAGAGTTGCTAAAAAGAAAACCGAAATTTCTGCTGAAGAATCATATTCGGTATGAACAATTCCTGATGCAGTAAGCCAGAATATTATTACAAAAGGATTGATAGTGTTGAGAACAAATGCCTTCAAAATATAAATTATTTTTTTTGGTGGTAAGCTTTCAACACCAACATCTTCTTTTATTTTATCTTTATAAAAAAATTCATAAATTCCGAATAATATCATAATAATTCCACCTGTTACGCCAATTCCTATTTTATATTTTGTTTCATAAGCAAATTGAGATAATCCGAGATTTGAAAGAAATATACATGTTAAATCGCTGAGAAAAATTCCGAAGGCAAAAGCAAATCCTGCACTAAAGCCGCGTTTTATACTTGTATGAATTAAAGCAAAAAAAACAGGACCAATAAGAATTGATAATCCTAATCCAAATAATAATCCTTTTAATACAATACTTATCATTTAATTTCTTTTCGCTTGTTCATTTGTTCTTTTATTCGATTGTTTTTTTATTTTGTTTAATATATTCTTCCCAATCAGATAACTTGGCATTTTTTAAAACTCTCGGAAATTTATTTTGACCTCCTTCTTTTCCGTGTTTTTTCATCCAGTCGTAAAACATTTGAGAAGGTAGTATTTCTACAAAAACATCTTTTATGGCTTCAATTCTTTCAACGCGATAGTCGTCATTTAATATTTTAAGGTTTTGGTCAATAAGTTTACTTAATTGCTTTGGGTCAACATCTACATTGTCGATACCTACAAACCACTTGTGAGCAAATAAACTTCCGTATTTGATGCCTGCAACGCCAAATTCTCTTATATCAACATTCATTTGTTCTTCTGTCATTTGAATTGCCCTGTTCATATTATCCTGCGATAAATGTTCACCACAAATACTTAGGAAGTGTTTTGTTCTGCCTGTAATTATTATTTCGCATTTGCTTTTTGATGTAAATTTTATGGTGTCGCCTATAAGGTAACGGTAAGCTCCGGAGCATGTTGTAAGGAGTAATGCATATTCTTTATCTTCTTCAATTTGTTCAATTGTGAGAGTTTTGGGATTTTCATTAAGATTTCCGTCATTATCAAAATTTTCTTCATTGAATGGAATGAATTCGTAAAATAATCCGTTATTCAAAACCATCTGCATCGAATTTGTATTCGGACGGCTTTGATAAGCAATAAATCCTTCGGATGCCAGATATGTTTCAATATAAGTCAGAGGTTTTGCAAGTAATTTTTCGAACCCCTTGATGTATGGAGCCAATGAAACACCACCATGCACATAAATAGATAAATTAGGCCAAATGTCGTGAATGGTTTTAACGTTATAATAGCTTATTATTTTTTCAAGTAAAATTTGTATCCATGCAGGAACACCGGCAATAATGCCAATATCCCAATTTTTTGCACTTTTAACTATTTCGTCGAGTTTTGTAGGCCAATCGCGTCCTCTGGCAATTCTTCTGCCGGGTTTATAAAAGTGTTGAAACCAAAAAGGGATGTTTCCTGCTGTAATTCCCGATAAATCACCCTCGTAATAAGTTCCGTTAAAATTCAAATGGGTGCTGCCGCCAAGCATTAAAATACCTTTTTCGTAAAACTCTTTCGGAAAATCATAATATGCCAAAGAAAATATCTGACGAATACTTGTTTTTTTAATTGATTTCAGCATGTCACTTGTAACCGGTATCTGCTTACTTGATGCTTCAGAAGTTCCCGAACTCAATGCAAAATATTTTACATTTCCGGGCCAGCAAACATATGGTTCTCCGTTTAAAGAACGATACCACCATTTTCTAAATATAAGATTGTAATCAAATAGCGGAACATTCTTTTGATAAGCTTCGACAATATTTTTTTCTTTTAAAATTTCCTGAAAGTTGTATTTTTCGCCGAAAGCTGTGATGCTGCCTTTCTTTAGCAATTTCTTCAGAGTTTTCTTTTGGAGTTTATAACCATTTATTTTTTCAGAAGAAGGTAGCTTTTTCCTTAAGTCAATTGCACTTTTAATAATCGAACCTAATATTGGCATTTTTATATCTTCAAATTTGAAAGGGTAAAAATAATAAAATTTATTTTAATGCACATTTTTTAATTAGAATAATAAAATATAAACACAGAACAACAAACAAGAAGGTAACGGGGTATGGGGCAGAGGGCATGGAGCATAGAGCGTAGAGCATAGGGTGTAGAGTTTGGGGACTAAGAAGCAATCGGTGATTAGCAAAAAAAAATAATACTTTTTCGCTATTGTCCGGCTAAATTTTGTTTGCATTATATAATTTCGTGCCTACGGCACTTTAATAAATTGAAATTTGCTTATTCTACCAGAATACCGTACCTACGGTACTTTTTTAGCCTCGTTAGAGGCGACATTTTGGTAGAAATAAAACTTTTTCTATGTTCGACGGAAACTACACAATATTGGAAAGTTTCTACTGCTGAAACAATTTAGTGAAACCGATTACCGATTACCATGTTTTTCAGCGAATTCTAAAAAAAGTGATTCGAATTCTAAAAATATTCCAGCTAATTCTAAAATGTGCTTGACACGTTTGTTTTTTATATGTTATTTTGCTACCGATAAAAATATGATTAATAATTTTCATAAATTTGTCTGTTAAAGAAATAGTTCAATTTATTTACTAATTTAAACTTAATAAACAATGGCAGGAGTAAACAGAGTAATTTTAATCGGTAATCTAGGTAAGGATCCTGAAGTCCGACACTTGGAAAATAATGTAAAAGTTGCAAGTTTTACCATGGCAACAAGTGAGTCGTATAAAAATAAGGAAGGGCAGAAAGTTACAACAACGGAATGGCATAATATTGTTGTGTGGCGCAATCTGGCTGAAATTGCAGAAAAATATCTGCATAAAGGCAGTCAGATTTATGTTGAAGGCAAACTGAGAACCCGCTCATGGACAGATAAGGAAAATAACAAGAGATATATCACCGAAATTATCGGAGATAATTTTGTTATGCTCGGTTCTAAAAAAGAAGATTCATCGGGAGAACATGCGGTGTCTGATAATGCGGTTGCTGCTACCGAAGCTCCGGCTGTAAACGAAACTCCGGTTGAAGACGACCTCCCGTTTTAAAAAGCGAAAAAACAAGTTTCTACTTTATTATTTGCAAAAAAATAAAACGTTTGTAGTTTGTGGCTTGTTGTTAATTTCTATTTTTTTTCTCATAGCTCGGGGGCGTACAGTTCTGAGCTATGATTGTTAAAAGGTTATTAATAAATCAGGTTAAACAAAGGGTTTATTTGTATCTTAGCAATTTCATTTCTCATTTAATGCCATAAAATAATGTATAATATACGTTTGCTCAGTATTATTTTTTCTTTTTTTATATTATTCTTTTTTTGCTCCTGCGGAAATGATAATAATTTTATTCCAAAACCGATAGGATATTTAAGAATTGATTTACCTGAGCATTCATACAAATCATTTGATACATCTTATCCTTACAAATTTGATTATTCTTTGTATGCAAAAGTTGTTAAAGATACCGAACGTAATAAAGAGCAATACTGGATTAATATTGAATATCCGAAATATAAAGCTAAAATATATATTAGTTATAAAACAGTTGATGATAATCTTGGAAAATATATTGAAGATTCTCATACTTTTATTAATAAACATATTCCAAAAGCAAATTCAATTAATGAAAATACAATTATAAACTCCAAAAAAAGAGTTTTCGGAGTTGTATATGATATTGAAGGAATAGGAGCAGCATCACCGCTTCAGTTTTATTTAACCGACAGTACAAAAAAATTCATCAGAGGTGCTTTGTATTTCAATACCAAGCCAAATAACGATTCCATCGCTCCGGTTATTGGATATATTAAAAAAGATATTGCTCGATTTATTGAGTCGTTTGAATGGAAGAAAGTCGATAGTCATAAGTCAATAGTAATTTGTTATTAGAAAAATACGAGGTATGAAGTAATAGGTATGAAAAATATCCTGCTTCATAACTTCATTTTTCATTTTTTTTCTCTCTCTAAAATCTTTGTATCTTTGGTGGAAATAATTAAGTGTTATAAATGCAAAAAAAAGTTGACTTTTTGGTTATTGGTTCAGGAATTGCAGGATTGAGCTATGCATTAAAGGTTGCGGAACATGGAAGGGTCTGTGTCGTTACAAAATCAACTGCTGCTGAAACTAATACGAGATATGCACAAGGTGGAATTGCAGCAGTGTTATACACTCCCGATACTTACGAAAAACATATTAAAGATACGCTCGAAGCTGGTGCTGGTTTATGTGATGAAAAAATAGTGAGAATTGCAATTACGGAATCAACCGAAAGAGTTCAGGAGTTGATTGACTGGGGAACTCATTTTGACAAAGACAAATCGGGAAAGTATGCTCTTGCAAAAGAAGGTGGTCATTCAGAATTCAGGGTTTTGCATTTCAAAGACAATACGGGTTATGAAATCCAGAGAGCATTACTTGAAAAAGTAATTCAGCATCCTAATATAGAAATTTTCGAATATCATTTTGCGATTGAAATAATCACTCAACATCATCTTGGCATAAAAGTAACAAAAGACACTCCCGATATTATGTGTTATGGAGCATACATTTTAAATCCATCTGGAAAGGTTGATACTATTTTGTCAAAAACAACATTAATTGCTACAGGTGGAGCAGGTAACGTATATAGTACTACAACAAATCCTGAAGTTGCTACAGGCGATGGAGTGTCCATGGTTTACAGGGCAAAAGGCAGGGTTGAAAACATGGAGTTTATACAGTTTCATCCTACATCTTTATATAATCCAGATGAAAAGCCATCATTTCTTATAACCGAGGCATTACGCGGTTTCGGTGCAATATTAAAAACAGCCGATGGAAAAGAATTCATGGAAAAATACGATAAGCGTAAATCGCTTGCTCCTCGCGATATTGTGGCGAGAGCAATTGACAATGAAATGAAACTCAGCGGTGATGACTATGTTTGCCTTGATTGCAGGCATATTGATAAAAATGAACTAATAAGTCATTTTCCCAATATTTATGCTAAGTGCCTGAGCATTGGTGTTGACATTTCTAAAGATATGATTCCTGTTGTGCCTGCTGCACATTATATTTGCGGTGGAATTAAAACAGATGAATTCGGAAAAACATCAATAAAAAATCTATATGCTGTTGGTGAATGTTCTTCAACCGGATTGCACGGGGCAAACCGTCTTGCTTCAAACTCTTTGCTTGAAGCAATTGTGTTTTCGCACAGAGCAAGTATTGACGCTGTTAAAATAATATCTTCAGCCAGTTATTGCGAGAAAGTACCTGAGTGGAATTCCGAAGGAACTGTGTTGAATGAGGAAATGGTTCTTATTACTCAAACTCTGAAAGAATTGCAGTTTATTATGAGCAATTATGTTGGTATTGTTCGTTCAAATTTAAGGTTAAAACGTGCTTTGGACAGGCTTGAAATAATTTATCGCGAAACAGAGGATTTATATGTAAAATCTATCATAACACCTCGATTATGTGAATTGAGAAATTTAATAAACTGCGCATATATAATTATCAAATCAGCAATTAGAAGAAAGGAAAGTAGGGGATTACATTATTCATTGGACTATCCGCAGGAATAAAAATAGTTTAAAGTTTGAGTCCACTCCGAAAAGTAAAATTAAAAATGCCACAAAATCACCAAAGCACCAAATATTACAAAATAAAGAATATCAACCAAATACTTTTAGTAGAATTTTGTGTTTTGGTGGCGAAAAAATGGGTTTTCGGAGGGGACTCAAGTTTAGAAAATTTTAGTAAAATAGGGCTTTTAATAATGAATGGCTTAGCATCTAATAATAAATGCGGGGTATGATGTAGGAAGTATGAGTTAAGAGGGGAATTTGCTAAAATATTTTTTATAAAAATTATTATTAATAGCAATCAATTTAACTGTAAACTAAATCAGTGCCCGGAACAGGACTCGAACCTGCACAATCTTACAATCACTAGTACCTGAAACTAGCGCGTCTACCAATTCCGCCATCCGGGCTGTGTTAGTTTAAAGTTTTCAGTTTAAAGTTAATTTTCAGATTAAAGATTTCAGTTTATATTTGCAAAGATAAAAAAATAAAAACTTTTTAAACTTTAAATTTGATTTATGTTTTCCGAAAAAGATTTACAGCACATATCGGCAAAAGGAATAAGAAAAGAAGCAATAATAAGGCATATCGAGCATTTTAAAAAGGGATTTCCTTTTGTTGTTCTTGATGCGCCTGCAATAAATGGCAACGGAATAAAAGTTTTTACGAAAAATGAAACAGGCGATTTATGCCGGAAATATGATAAATACGTAGCTTCGGGAACTAATGTGATGAAATTTGTTCCTGCATCGGGAGCCGCAACAAGAATGTTTAAAACATTATTTTCTTTTACCGAGTGGTATAAAAACACAGAGCATGATTACGAAAAATATTTGTCTGATAAAAGTTTTAATTCAGTTTTTAATTTTATTTCCAATATTAAAAAATTTGCTTTTTATGACGATTTAAAAAGTGCATTAAAAAAAAATAATTTAGATATTGATATTTGCCTGAAAGAAAAAAAATACAATGAAATAATAAATTGTCTTTTGAAAGTAGAAGGACTTGATTATGGAAATCTCCCGAAGGGATTATTGAAATTTCATAAATACGAAAATTCAAACAGAACTTCTCTTGAAGAACATTTGGTGGAAGGAGCAAATTACTGTAAATGCTGTGGAAATACAGTAAGCATTCATTTTACTTTTTCACCCGAACATATTGAAAGATTTGTTGAGCATATTAATTCTGTTCTTCCTTCTTATGAAAAAATGTTTAAAGTAAAATTCATGATTTCATATTCGGTTCAGAAATCTTCAACCGATACAGTTGCTGTTGATATGAAAAATGAATTGTTTAGGGAAAAAGACGGTTCGATTCATTTTCGCCCTGCCGGTCATGGTGCTTTAATCGAAAATCTGAATGATATTAAAGGAGAAATTATTTTTATTAAAAATATTGATAATGTTGTTCCCGATATTTATAAAGAAACAACTTATACGTATAAAAAAGTATTGGCAGGCTATCTGATAGAAATAAGAGAAAAAATAAAAAATTACCTTCAGAAACTTGAGAATAATATTAATGATAAAAAAATTGACGAAATAAAAGAATTTTCAATGAAAACACTTTGCATCGGTTTTCCTGAATATTTTGACGAAAAAGAAAAAGATGAAAAGATAAAATATTTATTTAATGTTCTTAATCGTCCTGTGAGAATTTGTGGAATGGTTAAAAATGAGGGTGAACCAGGAGGAGGTCCATTTTGGGTGAAAGATAAAAATGGTCAAATATCATTGCAGGTAGTTGAGACTTCTCAAATAAACATGAATGATGGTGAGCAAAAAGAAATTCATAAAGCATCTACTCACTTCAATCCGGTTGACCTCGTTTGCAACGTAAGAAATTATAAAAACATACCATTTAAGTTGCTTGACTTTACCGACCCCGATACAGGTTTTATTTCAACAAAATCAAAAGATGGCACCGAAATAAAAGCTCTTGAACTCCCTGGTTTATGGAACGGAGCAATGGCAAAATGGATAACAATATTTGCAGAAGTTCCGCTTATTACATTTAATCCTGTTAAAACAATAAATGACCTTTTGAGAAAAGAACATTTGAATCAATGAAACAATAATTTCTGAAGGCATAAAAAATGGAGAGCAGAAATTATTAAGCCGAATTAATATTTTTTTGTATTAAAGAGGATTTGAATTATTGCACTCTAAGGATGAGATGCGGGTTTTTAATGATGCCCTCACGAATATTTTCGGTATAATAATAAAAAGGTGTTTTTTTGTAAAAAAAAATCTTTAAAAAAATACAAAAAATAACTTGTAAATCAGTTTGTTGTGAAATTTATTTGTAAATATTAGTAAAAAAAATAGAAATTCTGCAACCATCAGGCGTTTTTTTTTGTCTTTAAAATAGAAAGTCATCATGAACTTGAAAAACGATATAAATGCTGAAAACTTATTAAAAAGTTGTATAAAGGGTGACAGAAAGAGTCAGCAGAGTTTGTATGAGGGGTTTTATAAAAAAATGTTACTTGTGTGCTTGAGGTACTCAAATAACATGGATACAGCCAAAGATATTTTACATGATGGTTTTATAAAGGTTTTTGAAAATTTAAAAAAGTTTGAAAATAAAGGTTCTTTGGAAGGCTGGATTAGGAAGATAATGGTTAATACGGCGATAGATTATTTGAGAAAAAAAGATTTCAAAAATCTGGATTTAGAAAATGAAGTTTTGTTTGAATGGCATGAGAGCGAAGATGAAATCCAAATTGCTGAGGAATATCTGGAGTTAAAAGGAGAATTGATATTAAAAAAGCTTCAGGAATTAAAACCATTATACAGAGCTGTTTTCAATTTGTTTGTTATGGAAAATTACTCACATATTGAGATAGCAAAAGAACTTAATATAAATATTGGAACTTCAAAATCCTGCTTGTCAAGAGCAAAATTGAAATTAAAGGAATTATTAAAAATATATGAAAATGAGTTTAGCAGATAAAAATATGAATTTTGATGAATTAATACGGAATAAACTCGAAAACGTAGAGCTTCCTTACGATACGAAAGGATGGGAAAAACTCGAAAAGAGTTTGCCTCAAAGCAAAACCATTATTCCTAAAAAGTTTATTTTTGGTGCGGCATCTGTAATTATATTAGTTGCAGTGTTAACCACATATTTATATGTTAATAATAAAAATAATATCAAACAAAGCAATAACAAAATAAATAATATTGAAATTAACAAAAAGGATAATATTAATACATATGCTGATAATGATGTAAAGAATACAAATGACAATATGAATTCTCAGCAAAATAACACAGGCAATGAAAATATAGCAATGCATGGAGTTTATGAAAATGCAAAGAGGAATACAGAAACCAGACAGATTACGCCGGTTGTTTCGACTCAATCATATAGCAACAACAATTGGAATAATATTGTTGAAAATAATAATCCCGTAGCCATTGTTAATCCTAACAATACTGCAAATATACTGAGAAATCCTAATGCGGGATTCAGCATCAGTTCAAGAGAAGGATGTTCACCTTTGAAAGTAACTTTCGCACCTGAAGAAAAAAATGATAGTTTGCTTTATTTTTGGAATTTCGGAAATGGTATTACATCTGCTCAAATGAGTCCATCATATATATATAATGATGCCGGAAATTATAATGTAACACTTACAATAAAATATCCTAAAACAAAAAGAACATCAACATCCGGTCTTGCTGTTGTAGTTAAAGCATCGCCGAATGCTGAATTCACATGGGCGGTTAACGATGGCAAATACTCTTTCAGTCCTAATAACAGGAACTCTGATAAATACATATGGAACTTCGGTGATGCCGGAAATTCTGATGAGTTGTATCCCGAACATCAATTTGTTACAAACGGCAGCTATAATGTTCAGCTTACTGTAACTAATGGCAACGGATGTTCTGTAAATAGTTTAAAGAAAGTAGATGTAAAAATAAAATTGTTTAGAATGGCAAATGCTTTTTCACCCAACGGTGATGGGTTAAATGATAAAATAGGACCTGAAGGAAATTTGTCTAACTACGAATTTAGAATGAGAATTTTCGATAGCAGAACAGGAAATAAGGTATTTGAAACAACAGATTTTACAAAGAAATGGGATGGAATAATACAAAATAATGGGCAAAAAGCTGCACCTGGTCTTTATGTTTGGGAAGTAATTTTAAAAGACCAAAATGGAAACATCAACCCGCCAGAAAGAGGTACCATAACACTATTACCATAATGAATCTTTTTTCACTTTCAATACATATAATTAGTCAGAAGCCCCGTTTTTTCGGGGCTTCTTTTTAGTTATTTTTCTTTTGTAAATTTTTTTTGGGGTTCTAAAACTTTCCTGCGAATTCTCAAAAATCCCATACAAATTCTAAAAAGTGTTTTCCTGTATATTTTATTTTTTAAATTTGCAGTCGAAAAAATAAATTAAGTGGAAAATTACGAATTCGATTTAGCTTATGAATTGGTTGAGAACACCGGCAAATCTCTTTTTCTTACAGGGAAAGCAGGTACGGGAAAAACTACATTTTTAAAATACGTTGCAAATAAATCAAAAAAGAAATTAATTATTGTAGCACCAACCGGTGTTGCTGCCATTAATGCAGGTGGAGTTACCATTCATTCAATGTTTAATTTGCCTTTGCTGAGTTTCATCCCATCAAATGATTTTGTTGACCCGAATATAGCAATTAACAGAAATGAATTAATAAAACATTTTCATTACAGCAAAGAAAAACTCAATGTGCTTGTTAAATTGGAATTGATGATTATTGATGAGGTAAGCATGGTAAGAGCCGACATGCTCGATGCCGTTGATATTGCGTTGCAATTTGCAAGAAGAAACAAAAAGCCATTTGGCGGAGTTCAGGTTCTTTTTATTGGCGATATGTTTCAATTGCCGCCTGTTATTAAGGATGAAACAAAAGAAATTCTGGATAAATATTATAAGAGTCCTTACTTTTTCGATAGTTTGGTTTTAACCGAGAATCCTCCTGTAAGCATTGAATTGCTTAAAGTTTACAGGCAGGAAGATGAAAATTTCATCAATATATTAAATAAAATCAGACATCAGGAATACGATAAAGAAGCATTTGATATGCTGCATTTAAGGTACAATCCAACATTTGAACCCAAAGAGAACGGTTATATTTATTTAACAACTCACAATGCCACTGTTGACCGCATTAATCAAACTCAACTCGAAAAAATAAAATCACGAGCATATTTTTTTGATGCCGAAATTTCAGGTGATTTCAGAGAAAATATGTATCCGAATGACAAAAGAATTATTTTAAAAGTCGGGGCACAAGTAATGTTTATTAGAAACGACATGGGTGTTTCAAAAAAATATTTTAATGGGAAAATGGCAACCGTAACATATTTAACTGACGATATTATAAAAGTTAAATTTGAAAATGAAAGTGATGATTATATTGTAGGAAAAGTTGAATGGGAAAATAAACAATACTTTGTTGATAAAGAAACAAACGAAATAAAAGATGATGTTATGGGAATTTTTTGTCAATATCCTATTCGTTTGGCATGGGCTGCAACCATTCATAAAAGTCAGGGCTTAACTTTCGACAAGGCAATAATTGATGCCGGACGTTCATTTGCACCCGGTCAGGTTTACGTTGCTTTAAGCCGTTGCAGAACGTTGGAGGGAATTACTTTAAAATCAAGAATAAATCAGGATGTAATATTTTCCGATGATGCAATAAATTCATTTCAGGATGAATTGTGGAATTTGAGTGCGATACAAGAAATTATTGAGAAAGAAAAATTGCCATATAGCTTGGAAAAAATATATAAAGCTATTAATATGCAAAATCTGATTTATGGTTTTATGGAGTGGAACAAAGTAATTGCCGAGAAAAAAATTCCCGATAGAGAAAAGGTGTTTGAATTATGTAAAAACATCAGTGATTCGTTAAGCGAATTAAGTGATGTCGAACAAAAGTTTGTTAAGCGATTGAAAGAAATGTATGACAGCCATGAAAAAAAAGAAATTACATGGCAGCAAATTGAAGATAGATGTGTGAAAGGAATAGAATATTTTGTAAAATTATTAAATGAAAAAGTTTTATTTCCATTTGAACAGCACGGGGAATCAATAAAGAAAGCAAAAAAAATAAAAGGATATCTGAAAATTGTAACAGGACTTAAAGCGGAAACAACAGGAAAAATAAAACAATTAAAAGAACTTTATCTTTTAGAGAAAAAATTATACACTTCAAAACCTGAAGATGAACAAAAAAATATTGTCAAAACCAAAGAAGAAACTGAAAAAGAAAAACTATCAACTTACGACATAACATTTGCTTTATTGGAAGAAGGCAAAAGCATTGAAGAAGTTGCGGAAGAAAGACACATGGCAACGGGAACCATATATTCTCATGTTTCAAAATTAATATTGGAAGAAAAAATAATTGCTGCGAAATATATTGAGCAGGAACGCCTTGATACAATTTTGAATATCATAAAACAACAGGAAAAACCATCGTTGAAAGCTATTAAGGAAAGTTTGGATGAAACTTTTTCTTATGGAGAAATAAATATTGCAAGTGCTGAATTTTACAGAACAAAATCGTAAAGTCAATTTATTAAGATAATTATTTATAATATGGCAAGCATTGATTTATCATTAGCAGATTGGTCGAGGGCGCAATTTGCGTTAACAGCCATTTATCACTGGTTGTTTGTTCCGTTAACACTTGGTTTATCAGTGATAATGGCATTAATGGAAACCATTTATATAAGAACAAAAAATCCCGAATGGAAAAGAATCACAAAATTCTGGATGTCTTTATTTACTGTAAATTTTGCAATTGGTATAGCAACAGGATTGATTTTAGAATTTGAATTCGGCACAAACTGGTCAAATTTTGCATGGTTCGTCGGAGATATTTTTGGTGCGCCATTGGCAATTGAAGGATTAGCAGCGTTTTTCCTTGAAGCTACTTTTTTTGTGGTAATGTTTTTCGGCTGGAATAAAGTTAGCAGAAAATTCCACTTGCTTTCAACATGGCTTGTTGCAATTGGTTCAAATTTATCTGCATTCTGGATTTTAGTTGCAAATGCCTGGATGCAATATCCTGTCGGCACAAAATTCAATATGGATACAGCTCGAAATGAAATGCAAAATTTTTGGGATGTTGCATTTTCCCCTGTTGCCAATGTAAAATTTATTCATACTGTTACTTCAGCTTTTGTTCTTGCTTCGGTTTTTGTTATCGGAGTTAGCGCATGGTATTTGTTAAGAAAAAGAGAGTTTTTTTTAGCAAAAAAAAGTATTTATATAGGAGCTGTTTTCGGATTATTATCATCGCTTATACTGGCTTTTACCGGAGATAAGTCTGCACAGCACGTTGCAAAATATCAGCCGATGAAACTTGCTGCAGTTGAAGGTTTATACCATGGACAAAAAGGTGCGGGACTTGTTGCTATCGGAATTTTAAATCCTAAAAAAAGATTTGATAATAACGAAAATGAATTTTTATTCATGCTGAGATTTCCAAAATTACTTTCATTGTTGAGTTTCCATGATAAAAATTCTTTTATTCCGGGAGTGAACGATTTAATAAATGGAAATATTGAAAACAGAATTATTCCTGCAAAAGAAAAAATTATACAAGGTAAAAATGCTGTTCTTGCGTTGGCAAATTATAAATATGCTGCAAAAAAAAACGACACGGATTTAATGAGTATTTATAAAAATGAATTTTATGAAAATTATAAAAACATTGGTTATGGCTATGTTGACGAAGTAAAATATCTTGTACCAAATATTCCTTTTGTTTTTTACAGCTTTCATTTCATGGTTTATTTGGGAGTTTACTTTATGCTCTTTTTTGCATTTATAATTTATCTGTCATACAAGAAAAATTTCGAAAAGCAAAAGTTGCTTTTACGAGTTGCTGTTTGGTCAATACCTTTGGCATATATTGCATCAATGCTTGGCTGGCTCGTTGCTGAAGTTGGTCGGCAGCCATGGGTGATTCAGGATATAATGACTACGAATGCTGCAACTTCAAATATACCGGTAAAATCGGTGCAAATAACTTTTGTGATTTTTGCAATTATTTTTACAATATTATTTATAGCAAATATTAAAATTTTAACGAATTTGATAAAACAAGGACCAAAAGAATAATGATTTCTGGTTCTATTATATTTTGAGTTTGTAAAAATAAAAATGTCAAAGATTCACAGATAAAAAAAAGATTAATATGTTTGAAACAATGTCTTTGTACCAACTACAGCAATACTGGTGGATAATAATTTCTTTGCTTAGCGGTATTTTTGTTTTTTTAATGTTTGTACAGGGAGGTCAAACATTTATGAAAACTCTTCCGCAAAACGAAGAAGAAAAAAAAATATTGATTAATTCACTCGGCAGAAAATGGGAATTAACTTTCACTACATTGGTAATGTTTGGCGGTGCTATGTTTGCTGCGTTTCCATTATTCTATGCAACAAGTTTTTCGGGAGCATACTGGCTATGGCTGCTGATTTTATTTTGTTTTATAATACAAGCTGTTTCTTATGAATTCAGAATAAAAAAAGGAAATTTTCTCGGACATAAAATATATGAAGGTTTTTTATTAATCAACGGATGCTTTGGAAGTTTTCTTATCGGAATTGTTGTTGCAACTTTTTTCAATGGCTCGGGATTTTCTCTTAATCAAAATAATATAGTACATTGGCAAAGCAGCATGCAGGGACTCGAATCAATTTTTAATGTTTTTAATTTGTGTTTGGGAGCAAGTGTTTTATGGTTAACCCGCTTGCTCGGTTTGATGTATTTTATAAATAATATTGAAAATGAAAAAATATTAGAAAAAGCTTTTAGAAAGCTTAAATTTAATACGGTTTTGTTTTTATTGTTTTTTCTTGCATTTATTTTTCAATTATATTTATTAAAAGGGTATGAAACGGACAGCCAGTTCTCCATTGTGTTTCTCGAAAAAAATAAATATTTTCACAATCTTGTTCAAATGCCTTTAATTGGCTTTTTATTTTTAACCGGAATTGTTTTGGTAATATCCGGGCTTGCAATTTCAATATTTAAAAAGTATAAAAATGGAATCTGGTTTTCGGGTATAGGAACAATTTTAACTGTGTTTGCATTAGTTGCTATCACAGGGTTAAATCATACTGCTTTTTATCCGTCGAACTTCGATTTGCAAAGCTCATTGACAATCGCAAACAGTTCATCAAGCAAATATACTCTTGCTGTAATGGGTTATGTAACTCTTATAATTCCGATTGTCCTGATATATATATGGTATGTCTGGAAAAAAATGGATTCAAAAAGTATTAGTGGTGATGAAATAAAAGAAAATTCTGATACGTATTAACCACATTTGTTTTTTTCTCCTGCAATTATCAGAAAGGCAGATTAGGAAAATTCCTTTATATTCCTTACTTTTGCGCTTATTAGAAAACAACGTAGGTGTTAAAATCCGCAATAAACAAATAACCAGTAGTTAGCAGAAATACCCCTTTAGAAAAGTTTTCCGAGAAAAATAAATTTTAAGCGGAATAAATAAAATTTTAATATGCCACTGAATAAATTAAGAAACATTGGAATTGCTGCTCATATCGACGCAGGCAAAACAACATTAACAGAAAGAATATTATTTTTTACAGGGGTTACAAGAAAAACCGGAGAAGTTCACAACGGAGAAGCAACCATGGATTTCATGAAACAGGAACAGGAGAGAGGTATTACCATTGCTTCGGCTGCAATTACATGTATATGGAAAAATTCGCAAATTAATTTAATTGACACTCCGGGACATGTTGATTTCACAATTGAAGTAGAAAGGTCGTTGAGAGTTATTGATGGAATGATAGCTGTGTTTTGCGCAGTTGGAGGAGTTGAGCCACAATCGGAAACAGTATGGAGTCAGGCAGACAGATATAAAGTTCCGCGTATTGCTTTTGTAAATAAAATGGATAGAACAGGTGCTGATTTTTTTGATGTGGTTTCAATGATGAATAAAAATCTTGATGCTAAAGCTATTCCTTTTCAAATACCAATAGGCGAAGAAGAAAATTTTAATGGTTTTATAGATGTCCTCGAACGAAAAGCATATATATTTTCCGAAAACGAATCTTATGCAAACGAAGTTCCAATAGAATATAAAGAAAAATGCGAAGAAATAAGGTCATTAATAGTTGAGAAACTTGGCGACTACGATGAAGAAATAATGGAGCTTTTTATTAACGAAAAAGATATTCCCGCTGAATTGCTCAGAAAAGCTGCAAGAGTTACAACTCTTAAACTTATGATAACACCCGTATTTTGCGGAGCGGCATATAAAAACAAAGGAATTAAGCAATTGCTTGATGCAGTTGTTGACTATTTGCCTTCACCTGTTGATGTGGGAGCTGTTATCGGAATTGATGTTGATGACCCCGAAAAAACACGCTCGCGTAATCCTTCTATAAAAGAACCTTTTGCTGCACTTGCTTTTAAAGTAATAAATGACCCGTTTGTTGGTCAGCAAAATTTCATAAGAATATATTCGGGTATTCTTAAAGGTGGCATGCAGGTTTTGAATTCCACAAAAGATAAACACGAAAGAATTGGAAGATTTTTTAAAATACATGCAAAAGACAGAGTGGAGATATATGAAGCCGGACCCGGTGATATTGTTGCACTCGTTGGAATGAAATATACTAAAACAGGCGATACTTTGTGTGATAGCGAACATAAATTGCATTTAGAATCAATACATGTACCACCTTCTGTTATTGAACTTAAAATAACTCCGGCAGAACAAAAAGATAAAAGTAAACTTGGAGAATCATTGCATAAACTAACAAATGAAGACCCATCTTTCTGCGTAAGATATGATGAAGAAACGTGTGAAACAATAATTGCAGGAATGGGTGAGTTACATCTGGAAATATTAATTGACCGGCTTAAACATGAATTTGGCGTTGATGTTGTTGTTGGCGAACCGTCAGTTTCGTACAGGGAAACAATAACTCAGGAAATAGAATGTGAATATAAACATGCAAAACAATCAGGTGGTAAAGGACAATTTGCTCAAACAGAAATGCGCATAGAACCTAATATGGGAAAAGGATATGAGTTCATTGATAAAATAAAGGGAGGAGCAATACCGGCAGAATATGTTACTTCTGTTAATAAAGGAATCATGAAAACTTTAGAAGCAGGGGTTCTTGCCGGCTTTCCTGTTGTTGATGTTAAAGTTACATTGATTGATGGAAAGTATCATCCGGTTGATTCATCTGACATGGCTTTTCAGCTTTGTGCTTCCAAATGTTTTAAACGTGGTTTTTTAAAAGCAAATCCAATACTTCTTGAGCCAATAATGAAAATAGAAATTAATACTCCCGATGAACACATAGGCGATATATCCGGAAATCTAAACAAACGAAGAGGCAGAATTGAAGCAATGCGAAGATTTAGAAAAGGTGCACAAAAATTAAATGGTTTCGTTCCTCTTATGGAAATGTTCGGATATGCAACACAGTTGCGAAATATTTCGAGCGGAAGAGCAAACTATTCAATGGAATTTTTTAATTATTTGCCTATACCAAAATCCGTACAAGATGAAGTTATAGAGAAAATTGAGAAAAAAAAGGAAAAGTAAAAATCTGAAATCATCCTGCTTTGGCTGTTAGTTGCTTGATGTTTGCAAATTATATTAATATTATTTTCAAACCGACAAACATTTTTTATAAAATTCTTATTTTAGTAATATGATACTTCTGTAAGTTTATAAATAATATTATAATTTTACTTTATAAATCTTAAAATTTCCAACGATTTTTTTATGGCTCAGAAACATGTTGAAATAATATCAAAACAATTAAACCTAAGTAAAGAACACGTAAATAAAACTATTGAATTGTTCGAAGGCGGAGCAACTATACCATTTATCAGCAGGTATAGAAAAGAACAAACCGGAAGCATGGATGAGGTTACGGTTGCGGCAGTTAAAAACTTAATGGAAAAACTTATTGAAATTGATAAACGTCGTGAAACCATTATTAATTCAATAGAAGAACAAGGAAAGATGACTGATGAGTTAAAACAGAAATTAACTGAAAGTTATGTTTTATCGGAGCTTGAAGATATTTATCTGCCATATAAACAAAAACGTAAAACCAAAGCAAGTATAGCGAAAGAAAAAGGACTTGAGCCTTTGGCAATTGCTATTATGAATCAATTAGAGAAAGATATAAATTCTTTTGCCGGAAAATTCATTAATGATAAAGTTGAAACTATTGAAGAAGCATTGCAAGGAGCCAGAGATATAATTGCCGAATTGATAAATGAAGATTTAAAAGCAAGAGATTCTATTCGCAGGTTGTTTATTAATGAAGCAAAAATATATTCGAAAGTAATTAAAGGTAAAGAAACAGATGGTGTTAAATTTATAGATTATTTTGATTACAACGAATTGCTTAAAAGTTGTCCATCGCACAGATATATGGCTATGTGCAGAGGAAATGAAGATGAAATACTAAGAGTTTCGGTTGAACCGGAAGAAGAAAAAGCTATTAAAATATTAGAAAATATTTTTATTAAATCTTCAAATGAATGTTCAAAACATTTGAAGAAAGCAATTACAGATTCATATAAACGACTTTTATATCCATCAATAGAAAATGAAATTAAAGCAATAACAAAAGAAAAAGCAGATGATGAAGCAATAATCGTATTTACCGAAAATCTTCGTCAGTTGTTGCTTGCACCGCCTTTGGGGCAAAAGAGAGTTCTGGCAATTGACCCTGGATTTAGAACAGGTTGCAAAGTTGTATGCTTAGATGCACAAGGAACATTGATGCACAACGCAACCATATATCCTCATCCACCGCAAAAAGAAACAGGAGCTGCCGCAGCAAAAATAAATCAACTTGTGAATGCATATAAAATAGATGCAATCGCAATTGGCAACGGCACAGCAGGTCGCGAAACAGAAACATTTATAAAGAAAGTGAAATTTGAACGCGACATAAAAGTTTTTGTTGTAAGCGAGAATGGCGCATCTGTTTATTCCGCCTCGTCGGTTGCCAGAGAAGAATTTCCTGAGTATGATGTAACCGTTAGGGGCTCTGTTTCTATTGGAAGAAGATTGATGGACCCGTTGGCTGAACTTGTTAAAATAGATGCTAAGTCAATAGGTGTGGGGCAATATCAACATGATGTTGACCAAACAAAACTTAAAAATAGTTTGGACCAGGTTGTAACGCTTTGTGTTAACAAGGTTGGTGTTAATTTGAATACTGCCAGCAAACAACTGCTGACTTATGTTTCGGGTTTAGGATCGGTTTTGGCTCAAAATATAATTGATTATAAAAAAGAAAAAGGAGTTTTTAAATCGAGAAAAGAACTTATGAAAGTTGCCCGTATGGGCGA
Source organism: Bacteroidales bacterium (assembly GCA_041671145.1). Lineage (NCBI taxonomy): Bacteria > Pseudomonadati > Bacteroidota > Bacteroidia > Bacteroidales > Bacteroidales bacterium. The sequence continues at coordinate 44,309 of JBAZBZ010000007.1, forward strand.
TAAGGCATTTGAGCAATGTGCCGGTTTTCTTCGCATTCCCGATGCCAAAAATTTATTGGATAATAGTGCCGTTCATCCCGAAAGATATAAATTGGTTGAGAAAATGGCATCTGACCTTAATACAACTGTTGATGTTCTTTTGAAAGATGATGCTGTTCGTTCAAAAATAGATATTAATAAATATGTTTCTGATGAAATTGGTTTGCCAACACTTCGGGATATTATTCAGGAGCTTGCAAAACCCGGAAGAGACCCGCGTGAAACCATTAAGGTGTTTGAATTTAATCCAAATGTTCATTCGGTTAAAGACCTCGTTGTTGGCATGACATTGCCCGGAATTGTTACAAACATAACTCGTTTCGGTTGTTTTGTTGATGTCGGTGTTCATCAGGACGGTCTTGTTCATATTTCACAACTTGCAGATAAATTTGTTTCCGACCCGAATGAAATTGTAAAATTGCATCAGCATGTTAAAGTAAAAGTTTTAGAAGTTGATGAGGAAAGAAAGAGAATACAATTGTCTATGAAAATTTAAAAAGCTGCCACAGATTCACAGATTATAAAAAAGTTTTTTTTCTGTGAATCTGTGGCAATTTTAAGATTACAGATTACGTCTTTTCACTCAACTCAAGCCAGCGATTTGATTTTTCTTCAAGTTGTTTTTGTATTTCGTTGTAACGAATAGTATCTGTAGTTAATTGTTCATTAGTGCTATTTCCCAAACTAAAAGCTAACTCGATAATTTTTTTTTCATTCTCTAAAATTTCAATTTCTTTTTCTAATGCTTCAATTTCAATTTTTTCTTTAAATGTGAGTTTTGCTTTATTTTTTATTTTAGGAATTTCGCTTTTTGTATTTTCGTTTTTATTTATTGCTGCTGCATTTTGTTTGAGCTGCTCACAATAATCTCTGTATGCAAAATAATTTCCCGGAAAATCTTTAACCACACCATTTCCTTCGAAAACAAATAAATGGTCAACTATTTTGTCAATAAAATATCTGTCGTGAGTAACTACAACAACGCATCCTTTAAAAGAGGTAAGGTAATCTTCCAAAACATTTAATGTTAATATATCGAGGTCGTTTGTCGGTTCATCAAGAATAAGAAAGTTGGGATTTCGCATCAAAACAGTTACTAAATATAATCTTCGTTTCTCTCCTCCGCTTAATCTGCTGATAGAATTATAATGCATTGAATAAGGAAACATAAAATAATTCAGGAATTGTGCTGCGGTAACAATACTGCCGTTTCCCATATCAATAACTTCTGCAATTTCGTTTACTACATCAATTACTTTTGTATCCTCATTAAAAGTTATACCTTCCTGTTTATAATAACCGAATTTAATGGTTTCTCCTATTTCAATTCTGCCTGAAGCGGGTTTTAAATCTCCTGAAATAATATCTAAAAAAGTAGATTTTCCTGTTCCATTTTTTCCAACAATTCCTATCTTTTCGTTTTTATTAAAGTTATATGTCAAGCCGTTCAATATTTTGAGTTCACCCCAATTATAACAAATATCTTCAAGTTTAATAATTTTATTACCCATTCTTGAACTCTGAATATTTATTTTAATTTTATTATTCTGAATTTTATTTTCTGCTTTTGATTTTAATTCATAAAAACTATCGATTCTGTATTTTGCTTTTGTGGTTCGTGCCTTTGGCATTTTGCGCATCCATTCCTGTTCTTTTTTCAATAAATTGCGGGCTTGGGCAGTTTCCTTATTTAAGTTATAATATCTCTCTGCCTGCTTTTCAATAAAAAAAGAATAATTCCCATTATATCTAAAAACGGAGCCATTGTCTAATTCAATAATTTCGTTGCAAACCCTGTCTAAGAAATATCGGTCGTGGGTAACCATTAGCAAAGTTAAGTTTGATTTTGAAAGAAATTCTTCGAGCCATTCTATCATTTCCATATCGAGATGATTTGTCGGTTCATCAAGAATCAGAAACTCCGGTTCGGTAATCAATATTTTTGCTAATGCAATGCGCTTACACTGTCCGCCCGAAAGCTCGCTTATGTTTTGTTTTAAGTTAGAAATTTTAAGCTTATCTAAAATTTGTTTAATGCGGTTTTCATATTCCCATGCATTGTGCAAATCCATTTTTTCTGAAGCAATTTGTATTTCGTTTTTATTATTGCTTAAAATTGCTTTTTCATAATTTGCAATAGTTTTGGTAATATTATTTGAAGATGAATATACTTCATCGAATATATTATTTTCGGAATTTAAAACGGGTTCTTGTTTTAAATAAGCAACAACTATATCTTTGGTAAGCTTCACGGTTCCGGAATCGGCGCTGTCAATGCTTGCAATAACATTAAGTAAAGTTGTTTTACCTGAACCGTTTGTTGCAATTAACGCTATTTTTTGATATTGATTAACAACAAAAGATATATTTTCAAATAAAACTTTTTCTCTGTATGTTCTGGTAAGATTTTCAACCTGTAAATAAGTCAGCATAATTTTTTTTTCCTGATAGCTGCAAATATAGTTAAAAGAGCGAATAAGTGTTATGTCAGGCATAAAATGTTATAAAAATAAAAACCGAAGTACGATGTGGGAAGTACGAAAAAAATCGTAAATAAAATTGAATTAACGAAAGTGAAAATATTATATTTGTATGAGAAATAATAAAGTAAATAATGTTTTGAAAGGTGTTCGAAGCTATACAAATTAGGGATGCCGGAATATCTTTATTAAACATTTAAGATAGTTATAAGCCATTTTAAAAGACATGTATATGAGAAAATATTTATTTTCAATTTTGTTAACTTTAATAGCAGCGACTTCATTTGGGCAAATATTTTAGGACTTAACTTTTGATGACACCAACTACCTCGTTAGCGGCAAGTTTTATAGCGAACTGCTACTATAATTCAAAGTAAAAAATAATAGTAAAGATAAACTTTTTACTCAAAAAATATTAAAAAAATAAAGTGTATTTTTGCGATATTATATTAATTTTACATAAATGATAGATAAAAAACCATATATAGAAACAATTATTGAAATAAGCCGCTCCTATTTGGAAGAAACATTTTCAAATAAAGAAAGGCTTATGGAGTTTTTGCAAACAGTTGACTATTTAAAAACAAAAACAAACAGAAAAGAGATTATTGATAATTTTACAGATATTTATATTGATTTTGTTAAAAAGGATTATCAAAATCAATATAAAAAAAATAACACAAAACTTGTTAATTTTCTTGAAAATAAAGACGATGGCGTAAAAATTATATGGGGAAATTGTTTTGATGTAATGCGTGGGATGAAACCGGAATCAATTCATTTAATGGTTACATCGCCACCATATTATAACGCTCGTGAATATTCTCAATGGAAAAATTTGAATGATTATTTAGACGACATGAGAATGATAATTCGTGAGGCGTATCGTGTTTTGGACAACAATAGAGTTTTTGTTTTTAATGTGGGCGACATTTTTGATAATGACAATATTACAACAAAATCAACATGGGGAAAAAGACGTATTCCGCTTGGTGCTTATTTTACAAAAATATTTGAGGAAGAGGGTTTTACCTTTGTAGATGATTTTATTTGGGACAAAGGTGAGGTACAAAGCGAGCGACATAAAAATGGAAACAAGCCCTATCCTTTTTATCAATACCCGATGAATTGTTATGAACATATTTTGATTTTTCATAAACACAGAAACGATACAACACGATATCCTTGCCCTGTTTGTGGGTGTATAAAAGTTAATGGCAATGCTTATTCGGAAATTGGATTAAAAAGTTGGGAATGTAAAAATTTTGAATGTTTTGAACGCAGTGAGGCAAATCGTGGGAAAAGATTTTCGCTTAAAACGATTACTACACAGGGTAGGCAAGAAGAAAAATTTGCTATTGAAAAAGAATATATAAAAAAATGGCGCAGAGATATAATTAAAATCAATCCTGTCATAAAAATAAATTCAAAAGGAGAAAATACTTTGGGACATACTGCACCATTTCCTGCAGAAATTCCCGAATTTGCTGTAAAAATGTTTTCTTATCCAAATGAATATGTTTTAGACCCTTTTGGTGGCAGTTTTACTTCTGTAATAACAGCAAAACAACTTGGAAGAATTGGTGTTGGAATTGAATTAAATAAAGAGATGTTTGGCAAAAGCAGTATGCAAAATTTGACGAAATCTTTGCACCCGCAATTATTTAATACAAAAAATATTCAAATTTCAGAAATTAATTTATTATGAATGAGTTAGAAGAAAAGAAAAAACAAGTCATTGGACTTTATGGCGAAATGCGTTTATCAATGGAATTGCACGAACTTGGTTGGCAAGTTCATAGGGCTTATATTGATGAAGGCATTGATTTTACAATCACAAAATACTATTGCCAAAGTTGTAAAAAATACAGTAATCAATATATTCGCTACACTATTCGCAATGGGAAAACGGTTAAATGCGTTACTAATCTGTGTGAGCATTGCAAAGAAACGGAGTTAGAAGTAATTTCTCGGTATTTACAAGTAAAAACTTCCGAAGGGATTAAAACCGAAAAAGACGATGTGAGAAAATTTAGTTTCCACCCTAAAATTAGGTATAATATGGGTAAAGAGGTGTTTTATGTTTGGATTGCTATTTTTGATGACACAAAAGAGAAAAAATGCCATTTTTACATTCTCAATACAAAAGATGTTAAAAAATTTGATAACATAAAATTAGACACATACCAAATTACAGATAATCAAAAAACTGAATTACCAATCAAAAATGATGGTGTTGTATTAAAAAAAGGAACAGTAAATACAGGATACGACTATTCTGTATTTAACACACGGTTTTACAATGATTTTGGTGCATTAGAAATTGAAACAAAAAAACAGCAATACAAAACCAGCCGCTAACATGGGCTTAGTGTTAGCGGGCAGAAATTAGTATTTGATAATTCGGTAATTATTTGAAACGAGAGTAACGAAGAAATCGGACATTCTGGACAAACTCTAATTAACTACATCGCCTCTGAGTGTTCTGAATCTTTTTCGGGCTTCAATAACGAAAACACTTCCGGGATATTTTGTGAGGAGTTCCTGATAAAATTCTTTTGCTTTCGGAATATCGTTTAAAAATTTTTCATTTAATTCTGCAAGTTTAAAAAGAGCATCGTCGCCACGTATGTCGCTTTCGTATTCGTCATAAACTTTTTTGTATAATTCTGTAGCATCTTTATAATTGCCAACTGCAAAAAACAATTCTGCTTTTTTATAAACAGCATCATCGGCTATCGGATGTTGTTTGAAGAAGAGAAGAATTGAGTCAAGTGTTTTTTGAGCTTCATCATATTTATTTTGAAAAGCAAGTAAATCGGCTTTTGCATAAAGAAGGAGGGGAGTTAAATTGCTGTCGGCATCAATATTGTCGCTTATCAGCAATGAGAGTTCAATGGCATCGTTAGATATTAGTTTTGAAGTAGCGGCTTTAAGAATGTCAAGTTGCGCCTGTGCCCATTTAAAATCGCCTCTGTAAAAAGACAATTTTGCATTTTTAAATCTCGCAAAATGTCCGAGCGGGTCATTTTTTAAAGCTTTTTCAACCTGTGAATACAATAGTGTTGCTTCCCAAACTTCTCCCGTGAGAACATAAACATCGGCAAGTTCGATTTTACATTGTGCTTTTGCCTGCTGTGAACTACCTGAAATATCAATGGCTTCACTTAGTATATTTATTGCCGTATCGGTATTGTTAAGATAAAAAGCTTCGAGATGTGCGTAATCTTTCAGAAGATAAACAGTATTCGGATTTTTTCCCAGCTCTTCAATTGTTGAAGTATAAATTTTTTCAAGTTCTTTTAGTTCTTCGGTTGTATAATTTCTTTTGGTTGTAATCTTTTGCATCATTACATTTGCCAGATAAATTTTGGCGGAAATAAAATAAGGATTATCTTTTCCTTTATTTATAACATGTTGGTATGCTTTTATAGCAGTTTCATAATCTTCGTTATCCAAAAATATTTTTGCCACTTCAATTAATCTGTGTCCGTCTTCTTTAAATCTTCTGTCAATTGCTTTTGCCTGAATGAAAGCCGATTCGAAATCCCTGAGTTGAATCGCAAGCCAGACAAGCATTTCGGAGAAAATAAGATTTTCGGGATTTTTCTGAGATTTGGTGATAATAAGATTTTTCAAAATATCGGTTTTCTTATTGTCCTGGTCGTTGGTAATCACAGTTTGAAAAACACCCTGAATCTGCTCGAGATATTCGGGATTTGTTTCTATGGCATCAAGATACTCGCCAAACATCGAAGTGTAATCATTTATTTTTCCGTAAACATTTGCCAGTTCAATGAAAAAGGGATAATAACCTTTTAATAATTTTCTTCCTTTAAGATATGTTCTTATTGCAAAATCAAATTCCTGTTTATTTTCAAAAGCTGCTCCAAGTTCGAGTACCTGCTGTTGATTTGGCATCAACTCATCAATTATATTTTTGAATTGTTTTTCAAATTTTTTATTTTTATTTTGAAGCTTGTAAACATATCCAAGGTCAACTTTATATTTTGAGGATTCGGGATTTTGCTTTATTTGTTTTTTTATAAATTTTTCGGCTTTATCATATTCTTTGAGTTCAATAAAACAATCAAGGTATGGCTGATAATATAAATAAGGATTAGTGTTAAAAAGTTTTGAATATAATCCTATTGCTTTATCGTACTCTTTATTTTGAAAATATTGTGCTGCAAGCTGCTCATCTTTATTTTGACGACCATTAATGTTTTGAGAAAAGGAATGATTATTAAAAATCAAAAATAAAAAAACAAAAAGAAATAAAGTTTTGAATACGCTATGGCAGATGAGTTTCAAATTATGTCCTTTGATATGTATGGTAAACAAATTTTGAGATTGAGGATTGAACATTTGTTTTTTTTAACAACAAACCACAAACGTATTTCATTTATTTTTTCAATTCTCCGGCTGGAGTGAAAGCAATATATGGTTTATCTTTTTTATCGCATTTCAAATAAAGATAATACAAAGTTTCCATATTTGTTGAAGATGCCATGACTTCTTTTATAGGGCAATCTTTAAATTCGCTTTTTTTAAAACCTTCTTTCACAGCAGCGGGCAGATTGTCGAAACTCATGCCTATTGTGGCACCGTCGCATTTGCCATCAGCAGTATTATATGCAGTGAAACATTTGAAATTATCTATTTTGAATTTTACATTGTATGTTTTTTTTGTTTTACTCCATTTTGCAGAAGTTGCAGTAGGATATTTTTCTTTAAAAGTTTGTAATATGTTTTTCGGAACTTTTGCTTCATCAATTTTGTCTTCCTGTGCTTTTACAATTGCAAACTGCACGAATAATGCTGTTAGCAGAATGATTAGTTTTTTCATATTTTTTTTGATTTTTAAATTTATTTAACAGGCAATTTATATTTAATTCCGAATTCGCTTAAATATTCGGATAGTGAGCCGAGTCCTAATTCTTTTCTTCTTTTGTCAACATTTTTTTCATCGTCAATAGGGTAAAGTTCATTTTTCTTCGTTTTTTCGTTTAATTTAATTTGAGTACCGTAAGTTTGTTTTCTGTTTTCGGCAACGGCAATTTTATCAACGATAACAACATAGTTTGATGCACTTGCTTCTTTATTGTCAACAGCATTTTTAAAAAATGAAATATAATTTTTTTGTGTCAAAAGGTCGGAGTTTTGAAAAATCAGAAAAGCACTGTTCGAGGCATTATTTCCAACTTCCGACAGTTTAGGCCATCCTGTTTTATCAAGCATTTCCATGAATCTTTTCTGCAAAGTAAAATTTATTTCATTCTTCAATCTTTGCAGTGAATCTATTTGTTTTGAATTTTTTCCGAATATTTTTTGGAGGTTTTCAATGTCTTTTACAAATGCCATGTTATAAGCATTCATATCAATAAGTTCAATTGTCGGGTCTTTCTCAAGGTTAGGATTGTTTTTCAGGAACTGGTCGGCAAGGGAATTTTTTACCGGCAACCATTTTTTGTCTTTTCGTAAATTATATAAATCAGGGTCGCCAAGCACCATTTCAGGTATTATGGGTTTCTTCATGTATTTTTTTATATAAAAGAAAGATGAATCGGTTTTGTTGAATAATGCAAAAATTGCAGCCAATGTGTAATACCGCGAATTTATTGTAGTGTCTCTTTTTATATCTCGCTGTAAGAATTTTTTTGCTAATTTGAAATTTCCGGCTTCAAAGGCACTGTCGCCAAGTGTTGACAGGTTCTGATTTTGAGATTTAATAACCGCAACGTTGAACAATAACATTGAAATAATAAAAAATAATTTTTTCATAAAAAATAATTTAAAGATTATTTGGAAAACAAATCTAAGTAGATTTTTATTAACTCGCAAGAATGATTGAATGTTTTATGGCTAAATTGTTGAAATGCTTAATTGTTAAATTGTTTAATTGCTAAAATATTATAATAATACGGGTATTATAATAAACAAAAAAAACGCACTGTTTTTTTAATTCAGTGCGTTTCAATAAAAATTAAATTAATATTCTAATCTCTTTTAATCGTTCTTAAAATGTTTCCTTCTTTATCACGGAAATTCACAATCATCGGCATTTGTCCGGGTAAACTATGGGTTGCACATGAGAAACAAGGGTCATAAGCACGAAAAGCCATTTCCACCATGTTAAGAATACCATCATCAACAGTAACTCCTTTTTTAATCAAACCCTGTGCTGCTTTTTTGATGGACATTGTAATTGCAGCGTTGTTATTGGTAGTTCCAACAATTATATTTGCTTTTGTAACAATTCCTTTTTTGTCGGTCCAGTAATGATGAGTTAAAGTTCCACGCTGTGCTTCAACAATGCCAACACCTTCACCAGGTATATCCCCGAGTTTTGCACGCAAATCCTTGCTTGTAATTTCGGAATCCTGAGCTAATTCAAGACATCTTTCAGCAGAATAGAGCAATTCAACAAGACGCGCCCAATGCATTGCTAAAGTATTGTGAACGGGCTTGCCACCGAGAGTTTTATACATTTTATCATATTCAACTTGAGCAAGCGGAGTTGCCATTCCGTCAGCAGCATTCAAACGGCCAAGTGGAGTAGCATGATAAACACCGGAATCTTTTCCTTCGACAAAACCTTTCCAGCCAATTTTTTTAAGATACGGGAATTTAAGATATGTCCATGGTTCAACTCTTTCTTCTACATAATCGCGATATTCACTTGGTGAATATTTGCAATGCTCTTTACCTTCCTGGTCAACAACTCTGACTTTACCATCATAGAAATTAACTTTGTTGTTTGCATCAACAAGTCCCATGGAATATAAATTTAGTTTATAAGGACCGTTTAGAATAATATCAACATAAGTATTATTTGCAAGAACAACATCTCCGAATATTTTTAATGAAAATTTTGCAAATTCGATAAATCCTTTTGCTTTTTGTTCAATATCTTTTCTTTCATCTTCTTTCAATCCTTTTCTAACACCACCCGGAATGTTAAGCATGACATGGGTTTGATGTCCACCGAGTAATGCCTGAATTTCCTGAGCAAGACGGCGCTGTTTTATAACTTCGGTTCCTATTTCAACACCAACTTTTCCGATAACACCGAGAACATTGCGTTCGGCAGCGGGTGCAGTTGGACCAACAACAAAATCGGGAGCAGCAAGAGCATAGAAATGTGCAATATGACTATGAACAAAATGAGCCATGTAAAACAACTCTCTGATTTTTTTTGCTGCAGAAGTTGGCTCTACACCAAATACAGCGTCAACAGCTTTTCCCGAAGCCATGTGATGACAACCCGGACAAACACCGCAGATTTTTGTAACAATCTGTGGAACCTCCTCAACGGGACGACCTTCAACAAATCTTTCAAATCCTCTTAATTCGGGAACCTGAAAATAAACATTTTCAACATCACCATCATCGGTAGTGAAGATTTCAATTTTACCATGACCTTCTAAACGGGTTATCGGGTCTATTGTGTATCGTTTCATTTTCTATTGTTTGTTTTAAATTTAATATCTTTTTATATGCAAGTTTAAAGTATAATGTTTAAGGTTTAAAGTTGTTCGCATTTTTTATATTTTGTGCCTTTAATTTCGGAATTTTGTAAATAATCCATTAGTCCCTGAATCATTTGGCTTATTTCTATGCAACGGGTATTGATATTTTTAAATTCATCATTTGATATATAATTCACATCAAATGCTCTATGATTTTGTGAACGCAATTCCCCTGCTGAACCTTTTGAAATTCCAAGAAATTGAATAAACTCACCCCTTCCACCTCTTTCAAAACCTTCAGCAATGTTATCCATAATTGAACCACTTGATTTCCGTTCTTGTTTTTTTAGTTCAAAGTCCTTTGCAAATTCACCTTTACCTGATACCTGATAAATTATTTTATTTAATTCCCTTGCCTTTTTCCAAACTTCCAAATCTTCAAATCTCTTAACAGTTGCCATTTGCAGAACTTTAAACTTTAGACCTTAAACTTTAAACTATTTTATATTTTTTCTAATAATAGCACTGGGTAAACTAAAGCGATAGAAAGTTCCTGCAGGGTCTTCTATATCTTCAATAATTTTTTCGATTTCAGCATCTTCTTTTGCATCAATCATTGTAGCAATAGCCGAGAGCATTTTTGCTCCGGGGTCTTTTGCTTCGGATGATGGTCCGTAACAACCGCGACATGGAGCGTTGCCTTTAATGCAGCGCACTCCGCAACCGCATCTTGTGGCTGGTCCCATGCAAATCACACCTTGTTCAAGGAAACATGTTTCGCCATCGTCTTGTATTTGCCATGGACGGTAAAATTTCTTTATAAGTTTATTGTCCGATTTTTTTCTTTCACATTCATCGCATTGTGCTTTGTCTCTTGCTCCAACTACTGAACCTTTCGGCGGAAGTTGGGCACCGGTAACAATAGCCATAAAAACTTCAACGAGCCGTTCTGTCTGCGGAGGGCAGCCCGGCAAATAATAATCCACATCAACAACCTGGTCTAAAGTTTTTACATCATCATAAAATTCAGGAATTGTAAGTTCACCTTCGGGAACTTTATATTTTGTTTGTGGTAAAATTTTATCGGGGTTCAATGTAGATTCGCTATCGAAATATGCTCTTCTGAAAATTTCACTTTTTCCGGAGAAGTTTGCAAGACCAGGAATTCCGCCCATGTGAGCGCATGAACCATAAGCCACCATCACTTTGGTTTTCTGTCTGAGAAGTTTTGCCATGTGTTCATTTTCACTGTTGCGAACAGCACCATTGAACAATGTTACGTCAATATTTCCGTCGGGCATTGCTTCAACGTCTTTAACTTTAAAGTCGAGAGCAATTGGCCAGAACACCAAGTCGGCATGCTCAACGACAGTGAAAAGTGCTTCATGTACGTCAAGAACTGAAACGTCGCAACCACCGCATCCTGCACCCCAGTACACCGCAAGTTTTATTTTAGGTTTTTCATTTGCCATTTTATTTCCTCCTGATTAAATAAATGTTTCAACTGTTTTTTTTATTTTGCTTGGACCTAAATTCCTGATGGTTTCAGTGAAAGAGTCAATAAGTTCGGCAAATTGCTTTCCTTCGCTGGCACTTATCCATTCGAGTTTAAGTCGATTTTCTTCAATTCCCATTTGCTTAATGTATTTCTGCAAAAGATAATATCTTCTCAAACATTTGTAATTACCTTCATGGTAATGACAATCTCCCGGATGGCAGCCACAGATTAATACTCCGTCTGCTCCTTCTTTAAATGCTTTGAGAACGAAAGTAGGGTCAACTCTTCCTGAACACATCACACGTATTGTACGTGTGTTTGGAGAGTATTTCATTCTTGATGTTCCTGCTAAATCAGCACCGGTGTATGAACACCAATTGCACAGAAACGATACTATTATCGGATTATTGCTCATTGATTTACCTCCTGTAATTTTTTATCAAATTCTAATGATAATGACATTGACATAATTCCTTCTATTTGTGATATTATTTGCTGGTCGGTAAAGTGCCTGCTTCTGATAGCTCCTGTTGGACAAGCAGAGCCGCATGTTCCGCAACCCTTGCATAAAATTTCGTTAACAACGGAAACTTTCTTTTCTTCATTAAAGCTTATGGCAGTGTATGGACAAACTTTAATACATGTCTGACAACCGCAACATATATCTTCATTTACCCATGCGGTAGTAACTTCAACGCTAACTGAACCTTTTGCAATTGTTCCGAGTATTCGTGCTGCTGCTGCTCTTGCCTGACAAATTGAGTCGGAAATATCTTTTGGTCCTTGACAACTGCCTACAATATAAACACCGTTTGTAGTTGTTGCAACAGGGTCGAGTTTCGGATGTTTTTCAATATAGAAAGCGTTGCCGCATAAGCTTATTCCGACTGCGTGAGCAATGTCTTTTGCATTATCATGTGCTTCCATGCCTGTCATGAGAATTACCATGTCAGCAGGAACTTCAACGGTTTCACCGGAAAGTTTTTCATTCATTTCAATAATTAAATCACTGCCCTCGCCCGATTTTGCTTTTCTGATTTTTGGTAAATCATTTTGCTGGTCGAACATTAAGAACATTACTTTTCTTTTTGATGTTTCCGAATATAATTCTTCGCAGCCCTTGCCCATTGCTCTCATGTCGGCATATAATTCAAATATATTTGATTTTGGTAATGCCGACCTTAATTGATTTGCATATTTTAAAGCCGTCATACAACAGGTTCTTGAGCAGTATTCGTGATAGTCCTTGTTTCTGCTGCCAACGCAATGTATTATTGCAATATTTTTTGGTTCGCTTCCGTCATTCTTTATAATTTTACCGCTCAATGCCATTTTTTCAAATTCGCTTGAAGTAATTACATTTGGCAATGAGCCATAACCGTAATTTGCAACCTTTTTTGCTTCAAATGCTTTTAAGCCGGTAGCAACAATTATATTTCCGAAATTAAGTTTTGTTTCCTTACCGTTTTTCGGAGTTATTGTAGTTTCAAAGTTTCCGACATAACCATAAATTTCTTTTATATCGGTTTCTAAAAACAACTGGATATTTTTATTATTCTGAACTCTTTTTATTAAAGGTAAAAGCATTTGTTGTGCACTCAGCATGTATGGGAATGTAAGGTCAACGTTTGCAGTATTACCGCCGAGTTTGTTTGTTCTTTCAACAAGAAAAACAGTTTTTCCCGAATCTGCAATTTCGAGAGCCGCTGATATTCCTGCGATGCCGCCGCCAATAACCAATGTGCTGGGATTGATATCAACAGTTCGTTCATCAAGAGGTTCGTGGAAATTAACACGATTTATTGCTGCCGCAATAAGTGCTTTAGCTTTCTTTGTTGCTTCGCCCCTGTCGGTATGAACCCACGAATCCTGTTCACGTATGTTTGCCATTTCAAAAAGATAAGGATTAATTCCTGCTTTTTGCAATGCTTTTCTGAAAGTAAGTTCATGTATTCGCGGTGAACATGCTGCAACAACAACACGATTCAGATTATGTTCTTTTATATCTTTAACAATAAGGTCTTGCCCCGGGTCAGAACACATGTATTTGTAATTCTTTGCAATCACAACATTGGGAAGTTTACCCATTTCCTCTGCTACGTTTTCAACATCCACCATTTTTGCGATGTTGGTTCCGCACCAGCAAACGTAAACACCTATTCTTGATTTTTCCATTTTTTTATCTTTTTATATAGGTTTTTATTTTTCTAAGTTTTTTTTGTATGCTGCCTTTTTCAGGTTAGCGAAATAAACAGCAACAGGACGATATGCCAGATGCGACCACTTGGAAAAAGGCACTTCAATAGTCAACATAGGCACCAGACACATTAAATGAATAAGGTAAGTTACATAAGTTGCAACAGGCATTCCTGATATTCTGAAGAAATGCAGCATGATACCGGTGAGCGTGGTTAAGAATAAAAGTACCAGAAAAGTCCAGTCGGTATAATGTGAAAATTTGCTGTTTTCTTTTGCTTTCTGAAATCTGTTGTAAATAAAATAAATTATTCCGGCAAATAATCCTACGGTTGCTATGTAACCCAAAAATCGCTGGGGATGCAAGATAGGGTGAATTACGTCAGTTTGGAACCATTCAAGGAAAAATACAATCATTGTAAATAACACAACATAACTCAACATTAAAAATAAATGCAGAAACCAATAGGTTTTAGAGTCATTGCATTTGTTGAATTTTTTTTGTGTAATGAAGTTCCATGCAAGAGAAAAAACTTCTGTTATATATGCAGTAAAAGGAATTTTGACGGATTTATCTTTAACAATAATTTTCAGCCACATATTGAAAACATTTGTAACAAGAATAAAAGCGAGAACACCAGCCATAATCCAGTCGCCAAGGTGAATTCTTTTCCATGGGGCAATTTTGTTGATTAAAACACCTCCGTCTCTTCCAAGCCAGCTTCCTTCACCGGAAGGAAAGAAAGTAAAACTCACATAAAGTATCAGAACAAAAATTGCAATAGCAAAAATTGCTCCTATTTCAAACATCTTTGATGTATAAATTCTTTTTGCAAATCCTGTCCAGTCGTAAACAGTCGTGAGGTATCTTCTCATTGTCATCATTGTTTCGCCGGGGTTTGCGTTTCTGGGGCATGTTTTTGAACAATCACCGCAGTAATAACAAAGCCATGGTTCAACGCTGCCTGCAATTGTGTCTTTAAGTCCCATTTGCATGGCTCTATATCCTTTTCTGGGAAACAGGAAGCCCTGTTCTGTCAATGGGCATGTTGCAGTGCAGTTACCGCAATGGAAACATTCGTTCCATGTACCTTTACCAAATTTTTCAATATCTTTTACAAGATTTGGATTAACTCTTTGTATCATATTTTTTCCTCCGATAAAGTAAGTTTCTTAACTTGTGATTCTATTTCCGCAAGTGATAAATCCTTAACACTTTTATTTATTTTACCTCTTACAATATTTTGTAAAACACGGGAAGCAGCGGCAGATGCTTGTGCCACTGTATCGGGAATGTCTTTTGGTCCCTGGCAAACGCCGGCAATTGATATTCCGCCTGTAAATGTATTCACAGGATTGCTGATATAATTTGCTTCCATAAACCATCCATCTTCAGTTTGTGAAATTCCGAGCATTTTTGATAATTTTGCTGCATCTTCTCTTGGTTCCAAACCGACTGCAAGTATTGCCATGTCGACTTCCTGCTCAATTAATTTGCTTGCTAAAATATCTTCACCGCGCAACATTAATTTATTGTTTTTTCCTTCAATTTTTGCAGTTCTTCCGCGGATTATGCTTACACCTTCGTGTTTGATTCTTTCATAAAATTCTTCGTAGCCCTTGCCGAATGCACGCATATCAATAAAATATTCGAAGACCTTTGCATCGGGTAATTTTTCAACAACAAGATGTGCAAGTTTTAATGAATACATGCAGCAAACCTTTGAGCAATATTTATTGTAGTTTTCATCGCGGCTTCCGATACAATGGATAATTGCAACACTTTTAGGAACATCAGCATCGCCTTTGAAAACCCAATTGTTTTTTTTATCCTGACTTCTGTAAACAATATTTCCACCAGTTGGTCCGGCAGCATTCACTAATCTTTCAAATTCAAGTGATGTAACAACATTTGGCAATTTGCCGTATCCGAATTGTTCTGCGCGTTTTGCATCAAAAACTTTGAAGCCGGTTGCAACAATTATATTACCAACATTGATTTCAACTTCTTCATCTTTCTCATCTAAATTTATGCAGTCGGGAACAGGGCATATTTTCACGCAAACCTTGCATTTCCCGCTTTTAACATAAGTACAGCTTTCACCATCAATCAAATATTTATTGGGAACTGCCTGCGGAAAAGGGATATAAATAGCTTTTCGCATTGCAGTGCCTTCATCAAATTCGCTTGGTGCGTTTCCTGGGCATTTTTCAGCGCAAGTGCCGCAACCGATACAAGTTTTTAAATTTACTCTTCTGGCTTTCTTCAGGATTATTACTTTATAGTTGCCGGGAGTTCCTTTAATATCTTTAACTTCGCAATATGTCATCAGTTCAATATTGGAATGTTGACCAATTTCAACCATTTTCGGAGTGAGGATACATGCCGCACAGTCGAGCGTGGGGAATGTTTTATCAAACATTGCCATGTGTCCTCCTATTGTTCCTGACTTTTCAACCAAAAAAACTTTTTGTCCTGCATCAGCAATTTCAAGTGATGCCTGAATTCCTGCAATTCCTCCTCCTATAACCAATGTGTTCGGATTTACGGAAACTTCTGCTGTTTGTGTTGCCTCTTCAAAAGGTACTGCATTTACAGCACATGCGAGAATTGCTTTGGCACGCTCGGTATCGCTGTTCCTGATTGCTCCGTGTTCCCTGAATGAAGCTATTATTACATCTTCGGCTTTGTTACCGGCTAAAACCATTGCTTTTGTGAAAAAACTTTTTTCCATACCCGGTTTATCGCCTGCAATAACAAACCGCTTGATGTTTTTCTCTTTTATTTTTGCAGCAACATTAGTTGCATCGGACAATGAAATTTCATCAGCGTTCCAAATAGCAACAACATTATAATAATTTTTTATATAAGATGTAACTTCTGTAAAATTCACTTTATCTTCATATCCGTTTGCTGAACTTTGAAAATAGATGCCGGTTGATTTTGTGTCTGCCATATTTTATATTTTTTACTTTTAATAATAAAATCTAAAAAACCAAGTAATGCATTGGTTCCATGTTAAAATTACTTAAAAATTTTCGAATTAACCAGTCACTTTATGAAAGTTGTAATTATATTAAATCATAATTGTTAATAATTTAACAAAAGTAAAAAAAAAATAATAATAGCAAATTTTATTAAAGATTTTTTTTTACTTAATTATAAGATTCTACATTTGCAAGGGTTTATAATTTTATTTTTTTTGATATTAAGAGATATACTTAATGTAATTTTAAATAAAATACTTATTGTGTTTGAAAACAAGGACATATCATTATTATTACATATAAAAGGACTGGTTCAGGGAGTGGGCTTTAGGCCTTTTGTATATAGAATAGCCACCGGTCTTGATTTAAAAGGTTGGGTTGAGAATAGGAACGATGGTGTTTTTATAAAAATTGAAGGCAGTGAAGAAAAAACAAAAAGTTTTCTGCAATTATTAAAAGCCGAAGCACCGCATGCATCAATAATTTCAGATATTAAAATTACTCAATCGGAATTTGAAAATTTTCAAAGATTCGAAATAGTCAGAAGTCATAATATTTCGGAAGAAATAACGGATATTAGTCCTGATATTGCTGTTTGTAATGATTGCCTTAAAGATTTTAAAAATCAGCAGCATAGAATAAATTATCCATTCATAAATTGTACTAATTGTGGTCCGCGTTTTACTATTATTCGGGATTTGCCTTATGACAGAGATAAAACCACAATGAGCAAATTTATAATGTGTGAAATTTGTAAAAAGGAATATACTGATGTTTTAGACCGTCGGTTTCATGCACAACCTGTTGCATGTAATAATTGCGGCCCAAAATATGAGTTGTTTTGTGAAGACAATGTTATTTTAGAGTTTAATTTGATTTTGAAAAAAACTGCTGAGTTGATTGATAAAGGAAAAATAGTTGTAATAAAAGGTCTTGGCGGATTTCATATTGCTTGTGATGCATTGAATGGTGATGTTGTTAAAAGATTAAGAACATTAAAGCAACGCGACAGAAAGCCGTTTGCTGTTATGTTTTCCGATTTAAAATCAGCAAAAGAATATACCGAGATGAGTGAGGAAGAAGAAAATTCTCTTACATCATGGCGAAGACCAATAGTTATTTTAAAAGAAAAAAAAGAAAAAAAAATTCCTGTAGAAGTCAGCAATGATTTGGGAACAATAGGAGCAATGTTGCCATATATGCCTTTTCATTATTTATTGTTTGAAAAATTAAAAACAAAAGTAATTGTATTGACAAGCGGAAATATTTCGGATACGCCAATAATAATTGACAATGAAAATGCAAAAAAAAAATTATCGGAAATTTATGACGCATTACTTTGTTACGACAGGGATATTTATAACAGAACTGATGATTCGGTTGTTTTTGTTGCAAACGGAAAAGAAAGAATAATAAGGCGTTCGCGCGGATATGTTCCGAATGCAATTAATCTGAATTTTAGTGTTGACGGAATAATTGCAGCAGGCGGCGAACTGAAAAATACATTTTGCATTGGAAAAAAAAATCAGGCAATATTAAGTCAACATATCGGCGATTTGAAAAATGTTGAGACATTTGAATTTTATAAACAAACCATTGAACAGTTTAAGAAGCTTTTCAGGATTAATCCGAAATTATATGCAGCCGATTTGCATCCCGATTATTTGTCAACAAAATATGTAAAAGAAATTGATGACATTGAAAAAATATTTATTCAGCATCATCATGCACATATTGCTTCGTGCATGGCAGAACATAATCTTGATGAAAAAGTAATTGGCGTTAGCTTTGATGGCACGGGTTATGGCGATGATGGAAACATCTGGGGAAGCGAATTTTTTATTTGTGATTACAAAGAATATAAAAGAATGAATCATTTCGAATATATTCAGATGCCAGGCGGTGATAAGGTTGCAGATGAACCATGGAGAATGGCGGTTTCGTATTTGTATAAATATTATGAAAAAGATTTTCTGAAATTTGATTTGCCTTTTTTGTTACAAATTCCAAAAAATAACATTGAGCTTTTAATTACAGCAATTGACAGAAAAATAAATTGTCCTCTGACTTCCGGTGCAGGGAGATTATTTGATGCGGTTTCTGCTTTAATTAATTTGTGCACCGTTTCAAATTTTGAAGCTGAAGCACCAATGCGTCTTGAGGCAATAATTGAGGCGAATTGCAATGAAACATATTCTTATGAAATAAATAATACAATTTCTTTTAAAAAAACTTTTTGGGAAATAATAAATGACATAAATAAGAATATTCCTGCTTCAATTATTTCGGCGAAATTTCATAATACAGTAATTCATGTTATTTTGGAAGTAGCCGAAAATATGAGAGAAGAATATAAAATAAATAAAATTGTTTTATCGGGTGGAGTTTTTCAAAACAGGTATTTATTGACAAAGGTTGAAAAGGAATTGTTGGAAAATAAATTTGAAGTTTATTCTCACAGCAAAGTCCCTTCAAATGATGGTGGGATTGCTTTGGGGCAACTATCGATAGCAGCAAAAAAAACGGATTGAATTTTGTTTAATATATTTTTTTATTTAAAAAGATTTATTAATTTTGGGCAGATTTGCAGTTGAATTGCAAATTTGTCCAAATTTAAAATATGTTAATTACCAGAAAAATAGAACCGGAATTAAAATCAATTGCCAAAGTTTATCCTGTTATTACAATTACGGGACCGAGGCAATCGGGAAAAACTACTTTGGTGAAAAAGATATTTGGCGAAAAAAAATATGTCAGCATTGAAGACCCAGACAATAGAGAATTAGCTAAAAGCGATCCCGTGGGATTTTTAAACCGCTTTCCTGATGGAGCAATATTCGATGAAATACAAAGGGTACCCGATATTTTATCATATATTCAAGGAATAGTTGATAAAAAGAAGAAAAAAAACATGTATGTATTGACAGGAAGCAATCAATTTCAATTACTCGATGGCATTAATCAATCTCTTGCAGGCAGAACAGCATTATTAAAACTTTTACCTTTTGATATTTCAGAAACTCTTAATTTTCATAAAAATTTTTCAGTAGAAGATTATATTTATTCGGGATTTTATCCTGCCGTACATTCTGAAAAAATAGAACCGGTAAAAGCATACAGAAATTATTATGAAACATACATAGAAAGAGATGTAAGGCAATTGATAAATATTAAAGATTTGATGCTTTTCAGAAAATTCATCCGATTGTGTGCAGGCAGGACAGGGCAGATTTTTAATGCGAGCCAATTGGCAACAGAAACCGGCACTTCTGTTAACACAATTAAGTCATGGATTTCAATTCTTGAAGCTTCTTATGTTATTTATTTGTTGCCACCATGGTTTGATAATATTTCCAAGAGATTAATAAAATCACCAAAGTTATATTTTATTGATGTTGGTTTAGCTTCGTATTTACTCGGCATTGAAAACAAGCAGCATATTATAAATCATCCTTTGAGGGGGAATTTATTTGAAAATTTAGTTCTGATGGAATTAGTAAAGCAAAGATTAAATGATGGATTTGAACCTAATTTTTATTTTTTCAGAGATAAACACGGTAATGAAGTTGATATTATTTTTGGCAATGCAAAAGATTTAATTGCAATTGAAATAAAGTCATCCGAAACATATCACAGTAGTTTTTTGAAAGGAATAAAATATTTCGAAAAGTATTATAAAAAAAACATGAAGAATGGATTTGTTATTTATTCCGGTAAAAATGAACAATCAATAGAAAACATAAATCTTGTGAATTTTTTAAAAACGCAAAGTGTTTTAGAAAAATAATTTAAATTTTAAATATATGTGTTTAAGCATTCCTGCTCAGATTCAAAGTATTGAAGGCGATATGGCGAAAGTCAGCATAGGTGGAACAATTGTTAATGCAAGTTTACAATTGCTCGATGAACCTAAAGTGGGTGAATTTGTTTTACTTCATTCCGGCTTTGCAATTTCAAAACTCAGCAAGGAAGAAGCTGCCGAAACGATAAAATTATTGAGAGAACTGGGGGAAATTGACAATGAATAATTAATAATGAAAGAATATTAATACCTCTGTTTAATATTTAACTACCGGTATAAATAAAGAGCGATAACTTAAAACTATAAACTGAAAACTGAATATGAAATACATTGACGAATACCGCGATAATACTTTAGTTTATAATCTTGTCAGAAGAATAAAAAAGATTTCTAAAAAAGAAATTTCCCTGATGGAAGTTTGTGGTGGTCACACGATGTCAATTCAGAAATTTGGCATTCCTTCATTGTTGCCGGAAAATATCAGATTGATTTCAGGTCCGGGTTGTCCGGTATGTGTTACAAGCAAAAAATTTATTGATAAAGCAATCGCATATTCCTCAATGAAGGATGTTGTAATCACTACATTTGGCGACTTAATCCGCGTTCCGGGTTCAAAATCATCACTTGAAAAAGAAAAAGCAAATGGTGCAAATATTCAGATTGTTTATTCGCCGCTTCAGGCATTACAGATTGCTAAAGATAATAGAAATAAAAAAATAATTTTTCTCGGCATAGGTTTTGAAACTACTTCTCCCACGAGTGCTGCTGCAATTGCAAAAGGTTATGATGAAAAAATAAATAATTTTTTCCTTTTAAGTTCGCACAAAATAATGCCTCCTGCAATGTCGGCATTGATTGATGAAGGTGTAAAACTAAACGGATACATTTGTCCCGGTCATGTTAGTACAATTACCGGAAGTGCCATTTACGAACCTATTGCTAAAAACTATAATCTTGGTTGTGTGATTTCGGGGTTTGAACCGACAGATATTTTGCAGACAATTCTGATGCTGGTTAAGCAATTTGAAAACAACGAAGCAAAAGTAGAAATACAATACAAAAGAGCTGTTAAACCTGAAGGAAATGTCAAAGCGAAGCAATTGCTGGATGAGGTTTTTGAGTTACGTGACGATTGGTGGCGCGGATTGGGAATTATAACAAACAGCGGAAATACTTTAAAAAAGAAATATGAAGCATTTAATATCGAAAAGGTGATTCCTGTTGATGTTACCGAACCCGAAGAACCCAAAGGAAGTGTTTGCGGTGAAATTTTAAAAGGATTAAAAACCCCTAAAGAATGTAAATTATTTGGAACTGTATGTACTCCATCAGAACCAATTGGCGCTTGCATGGTTTCTGGAGAAGGAGCATGTCAGGCGTATTTTAAGTACAATAAATAATGAATAAATAAATAATAATGAATAATGAAAAGATTTTATTAAACCATGGTAGTGGAGGAAAACTCACACACGAATTAATTTCGGGATTGTTTGTTAAATATTTCGATAATGATATTTTGAGGAAGCAAACCGATTCTGCTATAATTAATGTTGACAGTAATTTGCTTGCATATACAACCGATTCGTATGTTGTTGAGCCGATTTTTTTCCCGGGTGGTGATATAGGGAAGCTCGCTGTTTGTGGCACTGTTAATGATTTATCGGTTTCGGGTGCAAAGCCACTTTATATTTCTTGCGGATTTATTATTGAAGAAGGTTTTTTATTTTCAGAACTCGAAAGAATTGTAAAATCAATGGCTGGTGAAGCAGAGAAAGCAGGAGTAATAATTGTTACAGGCGACACAAAAGTTGTTGATAAAGGTAAATGCGACAAGATTTTCATTAATACATCTGGCATTGGAATTCTTGATGAAAAAAGAAAAAACATAAGTTATGGTTCAGAGATTAAAGTTGGTGATAAAATTATTGTAAATGGAAACATTGGTGAACACGGGGCTGCAATATTGTGTGCAAGGAATTCATTGGAATATTCTTCTGATGTGAAATCTGATTGTGCTTCGTTGAATAAATTGATTTCAGAGGCACTTCAGGTATCAGACAAAATAAAATTCATGCGAGATGCAACAAGAGGCGGCTTAGCAACCGTTTTGTGCGAACTTGCTGAAAAAAATAAATTCGGAGTTGAACTTGACGAATCACAAATTTCTGTTCGGGAAAGTGTGAGGGGGTTGTGCGAAATATTCGGGTATGACCCGCTATATATGGCAAATGAAGGAAAGGTTGTTATGGTTGTTGGAAAAGAAGATGCAGAAAAAGTTTTAAAAAAAATAAAACAAAATGAACTTGGTGAAAATGCAGCAATAATTGGAGAAATAACCGGAACAAACAATAAACTTGTTGTCATGAAAACAGGAATAGGGGGGAAGAGAATTATTGATATGCTTGCAGGAGAACAGCTACCGAGAATATGCTGACAATATTTCAAGAAAAATATATTCATAAAAAGTAACATTTTGTTAGTAACATTTTGTTACTTTGTAAAAATAAATTATTATGAAAAAGACACCTTTTCAAAAAAAACGGATTTGAAATTTTAAACCGTTAATATGCACGAATTATCAATTGCACAAAATATTATTGAAATTGTTGAAGAAAATGCACGGAAATTAAAATTAAAAATAATTTCTGAAGTTGAAATTGATGTTGGAACGATTTCGGGTGTTGTTCCCGAAAATCTTGAGTTTGCAATGGATGTTTCTGTAAAAGATACAATACTTGAGAATGCAAAAATCAAATTAAATATTATCAAAGCAAAAGCAAAATGTCTGAAATGTTCGAACGAGTTTGAAATTGAAGAAATATATTCATTCTGCCCCAAATGTAACAGTTTTGAATTTGAGATTATACAGGGTAAAGAATTAAAAGTAAAATCAATAAAAGTTGATTAGAAAAAATGTTTGATGTTTTTTAATAGGACAATAGCGAATAAAAGTATTAAATATATACAAATGATTAAATTTGCAAATCTGAAATTCTAAATCCTAAATCAAAATGTGTGATACTTGCGGATGCGGTCAGCCCGATGACCATATAAAAATAAGAAAGCCCGGAGAAGAGCATGAACACAGGCATGAACATTCTCACGAGCATAGTCATGACTTTGAGCATGAGCACGAACATGAACATGATAAAAAAAAACATAAACACAAACACGAGCATAATTATGAGCATTCACACGAACATAAATCTCATGAGCACTCACACAAGTACGAGCATGATGAGCACACTTACGAACACGCTCAGTCAAAAGAAATAAAAATCGAACAGGATATAATGCAAAAAAACAATTTGCTTGCAGAAAGAAATCGCGGGTATTTTGAAGCAAAAAATATTTTTACATTAAATCTTGTAAGTTCACCTGGTTCAGGTAAAACATCTCTTCTCGAAAAAACAATAAAAGATTTAAAAAAAAAATTATTTTTTTTTGTAATAGAAGGCGACCAGCAAACAATGAACGATGCAAAAAGAATTGAAGCAACAGGTGCTGCGGTAGTTCAAATAAATACGGGAAATGGCTGTCATCTTGATGCTGATATGATTAATAAAGCTGTTAAAAAACTTGATGTTAAAGAAAATTCTGTTTTGGTAATTGAAAATGTCGGAAATCTTGTTTGTCCTGCATTATTTGATTTAGGTGAATCGAAAAGAGTTGTGATAATAAGTGTAACGGAAGGTGAAGATAAACCACTCAAATATCCTAATATGTTCACAACTTCAGATATTTGCATTATCAATAAAACCGACCTTTTGCCTCATGTTGATTTTAATGTGAAAAAAGTAAAAGAATACGCATTGAGGATTAATAACAAACTTGATTTTTTTGAAGTATCAGCAAAAACAGGTAATGGAATGGATGAATGGTATGAATGGCTTTTGAAATTTGGAGGTAAGAGGTAGGAAGTAGGAGCTAAGAGGTACGAGTTGTGAGTTTTTGGCTGTGAGTTAGAAATTATTAATTATTAGTTAAATAAAATGTTTGGAGAAATTTTTTTAGTATTATGTTTGATAGTATTGAATGGCATATTTGCGATGTCTGAAATTGCAATTATTTCTTCGAGAAAATCGAAACTTGAAGATTTGATGAGAAAAGGAAATAAAAATGCAAAAGCAGTATTATTTCTTATTGACACACCGAGTAAATTTTTATCAACTATTCAGATTGGAATTACATCAATAGCTATTTTAATTGGATTTTTTGGAAGCATGGAACTTACCATAAATACTCAAAACATTTTAAGCAATTCGGGATTGATAAACCCATATTCTCATAATCTCGCAATTGCAATTGTCGTAATCATCATTACTTTTTTATCAATTGTTATTGGTGAATTAATACCGAAAAGAATTGGAATGTCAAATCCCGAAGCAATTTCATTAATTGTAGTAAAACCCGTAATGTTGCTTTTAAGGATTACCACACCCTTTGTTTGGTTATTAAGCTTTTCAACAGATTTTATTTTTAATGTATTTGGCATAAAGAAGAAATATAAGTCACAGGTTACAGAAGGAGAAATAAAAGCATTAATTGAAGAAGGAACAAATGTTGGTGAAATACAGGAAATAGAACAGGATATTGTTGAAAGGGTTTTTCATTTGGGTGACCAGAGAATTGCAGCTTTGATGACAAATCGCACAGATATTATTTGGCTTAATGTTAACGATACTGTGGAAACAACTAAAAATAAAATTGCCACAAATAATCATTCTGTTTATCCATTGTGTAATGAAGATATTGACGATGTAATGGGAATTGTTTATTCAAAAGATTTATTCATTGCACTTTTGAATGAATCCAATCTTGATTTAAAAAAATACATGAAACCTGTTAATGTGATACCAAGCGACCACAAGGCATACCAGGTTTTGGAAAAATTCAAGGAATCAAAAATTCATTATGCTATTATAGTTGATGAATATGGAACAACGGAAGGTGTAGTTACAATTAACGACATACTTGATGCATTGGTTGGCGATATAACCGGCGCGGACGAACCTGAAGTTGTGAAACGTTCTGACGGCAGTTGGCTGATTGATGGAAGGATGGCTTTTTTTGAATTTATTCATGAATTTGAAATAGAAAATTATGATTATTCGAAAATTTACTTTCATTCAATGGGTGGTTTTGTAGTACACCAATTAAAAGCAATTCCGAAATCAGGTGATAAATTCGATTGGCATGGATATAGATTTGAAATTGTTGATATGGATGGGAACAGAGTGGATAAAATTCTGCTGATGAAAATCAGTTAAAAATAATTGTATTTTTCATTAACGAAACATCAATGATTAAAAGCGTTTAATTATGGCTGTTTTTCTGCTATAATTAAATCATTTGTCTCTTCTACTTTTTCAATCACCTTAACTTTCAGTCCTTCCTCTAAAAAATTATTTTTAATTTTACTAAACAATTCATGTGTCATTGTTTCTTTCATTGTGTTATAAATAATTTTACCGTTAGGATTCAGATGAGTTGTCAAGCTATTAATAAATTTTATTTCAGTAAATATTTCGGGAATGGTATTAATTATAAAAATATCAATAATGATTAAGTCAAAAGTATCATTATTGTTTTTTAAATAATCTGATGCGTCGGAATGAATAATATTAATATTCTTAAACCTATTTATTTCAAATTCATTTATTGCTATTGAAATTATTTCGGAATCAATGTCAACCAACTCAATAAAGGCACTAGAGTTAAAATCTTTTCTTATGGTTTGAACAATTGAACCTCCTCCTAATCCCAAAACTAATATCTTTTCAATGTTTTTACTGAATCCGATTTCAAGCAGTCCTTTGTGAAGAATTTTTTGCAGTGAACCATAAGAATAGTTGCTTTTATTAGTGTCTAAGGTTTTTTTTCCATTAATAAGATTTATCTCTAAGTTGCCATTTATTTTTGAAGTGTAACTTTTTAATCGAAATGGGATTATATAACTAAATGCTTTTTTTATATTCTTGTGCATAAAATGTGTTGTGTTGTTTTTATAATATTCAAAAGACGGAATATTTTTTTTATTAAATAAAGTAGAACAATATTTTTATATACTCAAAAGTATTATACTTTTTTTAAAGTAAAAGCAAAAGTAGAACCAACGCCAACAGTGCTTCTTACGTTTATAATTTGTTTATGAGCTTCAATAATGTGTTTTACAATTGCAAGTCCGAGTCCTGTTCCACCTTGTTCACGCGAGCGGCTTTTATCGGTTCTGTAAAATCGTTCAAAAATTCTTGATAAATTTTTTTCTTCAATACCAATTCCATTGTCGGAAACTTCAACTAATATATTTTCATCCATATCAAAAAAACTGATTTTTGTTTGTCCATCGGTATTGCCATAAATAATAGAATTGTTTATAAGATTGGTCAGAACCTGTTGAATTCTATCTCTATCAGCCAAAACCCTTATTGGTTTATCATGATTTTCGGCAATTTTTATTGTTATATTTTTGGCTTTTGCTTTTAATTCAAGTTCTTCAATCACTTCTCTGGCTAAATAAACCATATCGAATTCTTTTATTTCAAGTTTTATTTCACCCGATTCCAATCGCGAAATTATATCCAAATCATTAACTATATTGATTAACCTTTCAATGTTTTTTTCTGTTCTTTCAAGATATTTCATGTTTATTTCAGGGTCATTCAAGCCGCCATCTATCAATGTTGAAATATATCCCTGTATCGAAAATATTGGTGTTTTTAATTCATGTGAAATATTTCCTATAAACTCTTTTCTGAATTTTTCGAGTTTTTTTAATTGTTCAATTTCATCTCCGCTTTTTTCAATCCATTCTTCCACATCTTTATTCACAATCTCAAAAATATCTTTCTCGGATTTTTCTTTTTTTTCAGTTTTATTAAGTTTAAAATTATGAATGGTTTTGTAAATCAATTTTATTCTTTTGTTAACCAATTTCTCAAAAGTATAATCAAAAGCAATGAACGATACGCAAAATACTGTTATGGAAATTATAAAAATAAAAGCCCAGTAAATTTCATCGAACAAAGCATAGTTTGCGAAAAAGCTGATAATACCTACTATTATGGAAATTATCAGACACGTTATTACCGAAATATTTCTTGTAGAGTTATTCATTCATTTTTAAGAATATACTCTGACAGGTTGAAAAAATCTGTCAGGTCAAGTTAAACCTCAAACTTATATCCCACACCTTTAATAGTTTTAATAACATCATCACCGAGTTTTTCCCTTAATTTCCTGACATGAACATCAAGTGTTCTTTCGCCAACAATTGTGGAAGTGCCCCAAACTCTGTTCATTATTTCATCTCTTGTAAACAATCTGTTTGGTTTTGATGCAAGGAAAACAAGAAGTTCGAATTCTTTTTTTGGTAATGAGATATTTTTATTTTTTTTAATAACAATATAATTTTCTTTATCAATTTTAATTTCGCCAAAATCGATGATATTTGTTTTGACTTCATCTGATGAAACCCTTTTGATTAAAGCTTTTATTTTACTTATCAAGATTCTGAGTTTTATGGGTTTTGTAATATAGTCATCTGCACCTGCGTCATAACCGGCAATCTGGGAATAATCTTCTGAGCGTGCTGAAAGAAAAATTACCAGAATGTTTTTTAGAATATTTATTTGTTTAATTTCCCTGCATGTTTCAATACCATCCATTTCGGGCATCATAACATCAAGAATTATTAAGTTGGGAATTATTTCTTTTGCAATTTGTATGGCATCTTTGCCGTTTGTGCATGTGTGAACTTCGAAGCCTTCTTTAATGAGATTATATTTAAGAAACTCTAAAATATCGGGTTCATCATCCACTATTAAAATTTTTTCCATAAATAATTTATTATTTAATGTTAATCAATAATATTTTCATGTTTAATAATCTTGCCGTCAATCCAGAAAACAACAGATTCGGCAATATTTACAGCATGGTCGGCAAGGCGTTCAATTTGTTGTAAAACAATTATTAAATTTGTTGCAACAACAATAACTTCTGATTTTTTGGTCATTTCGTTAATTATTTTTGAATGCAACTTTTGATTCAAATCTTTTATAAAATCTTTATTTAGCAACAATTCTTTAGCTTTAACAACATCTTTTTCAATGTAACTTAAAATTGCTTTTGAGAAAATTTCTTTTGAATGATTTGCTATTTCGTTAATTTTAAATTTAGTGATTATTTCGGGTTGTTCCCTTATACTTTCAGCTCTTTTAGCAATGCTTAATGCAATATCTGCAATGCGCTCAAGTTCATTGTCGATTTTAAGTGATGACATTATTAAACGCAGGTCAGATGCTACGGGCTGAACAAGAGCGAATATTCTTTGACAAAGTTTATCAATTTTCACATCTATATCATCAATTTTATTTTCATTTTCTTCAATTTGTTTAACCAAATCCTTATTGCCGGTTAACAATGCCGTTATTGATTTTTCAACCTGAATTTCCACAAGGTCCGACATTTCTATAATTCTTTTTCTCAGTTTCTCTAATTCTTGTTCGAAATGAGTTTGCATAAATGGAGTCATATATTTAAAGTTTTAAAATTACTAAATTTTTATAATTATTACATTTATTAATTTTCAAATTAACCAAATCTTCCTGTTATATAATCTTCTGTTTGTCTTTTCTCGGGGTTTGTAAATATTTTTTTAGTTTTATCGTATTCTATAAGTTCTCCAAGATAAAAGAAAGCCGTCCGGTTGCTCGTTCTTGCTGCCTGCTGCATATTATGAGTAACAATTACTATTGTATATTTTTCTTTTAATTGAAAAATTAATTCTTCTATTTTGCTTGTTGATATGGGGTCTAATGCACTTGCAGGTTCATCCATTAAAATAATTTCGGGATTAACGGCAAGAGCTCTGGCAATGCAAAGTCGCTGTTGCTGTCCTCCCGATAAACCAAGTGCCGAATCATATAACCGGTCTTTTACTTCATCCCATATTGCTGCATTTTTTAATGATGTTTCAACAATTTCATCAAGTTGTTTCTTGTCTTTTATACCGTTTATTCTCGGTCCATAAGCAATGTTATCGTAAGTAGATTTTGCAAAAGGATTGGATTTCTGAAAAACCATTCCGATTTTTTTTCTCAAATTAACAACATCAACATTTTGAGCGTAAATATTTGTTCCGTCAATTAATATTTCTCCTGTTATTTTTACATTATCAATCAAATCATTCATTCTGTTCAATGTCCTTAAGAATGTGGATTTGCCGCATCCAGAAGGACCAATCAAAGCAGTAACCCTGTTTTGAGGGATTTCAATATTAATATTTTTCAACGCTTGCTTATCGCCGTAGTATAGTGAAAGATTATTTATTTTTATTTTTATTTCTGCCATGACTAAACAAATTGTGAAATTGTGAATTTGTGAAATTGTGAGTTAAGCATTTTTTATTTTTTAGTCTTTTGTTTTCAAATTGTCAAATTGTTAAATTGCTTAATCGTTGTTTTTATAATTTATTTTTGTTTGTGATTTTTAACAATTGAGCAATTTAACAATATAATTTTAAACTTTTTTTCTTCTTATTCTTGCTCTTATGATAACTGCCGTAAAGTTCAATGTAAAAGTCAATAATAATAAAACCATTGTTGTTGCATACTGAATAGGCATTGTTGCATCAACATTAGTTGATTGGGTTGACATGATGTAAATATGATAACCAAGATTCATAAACTGGTCGCTTAATGACGTTGGTAATGATGCAAGATAATAAGCCGCGCCTGTGAATAGAATGGGTGCAACTTCGCCTGCACCGCGACTTACAGCAAGTATCGTTCCTGTCATAATTCCGGAAATAGAACCGGGAATTACAACTTTTATTATAGTTTGCCATTTTGTTGCACCAAGTGCTAAGCTTGCTTCCCGCATTTCTTTTGGCACTGCTCTCATTGCTTCTTCAACCGATACAATAACTACAGGCAATGTTAGCAAAGCCATGGTTAAACTTGCCCAGAGAATATTGGGTTGTGCCCATTTCAAAGTTCCGCCAAGAAAAATATTATCAATGTTTCCGCCAACAAATTTTATAAAAAATCCTAATCCGAATAACCCGAATATTATTGAAGGTACAACAGCAAGAGTTCTCACAGCAAAGCGAATTGTTTTTGAAATAACTGAATTCTCTTTTGCATATTCCGTTAAGTATATTGCAGTGATGGTTCCGAAAGGCACCGCAGCAATTGACATAACTATTACCATTAATGCTGTTCCGTAAATTGCCGGAAATATTCCTCCTTTTGTCATTCCGTCCGTAGGAAACTTTGTTAAAAATTCCCATGTGAAATTACTTCTCCCGTTATAAATAATTATCGAAATCATAATTACTATAATTGCAAGAATTAAAATCACAGAAAACCCTGTTAAGCCAATAATTATTCTACCTTTTAATTTATTTCTATTCATTATTTAGTTGTCAATAGTCATTGGTCATTAGTCATTAGTAAAACTTCGACATTCGATATTCAGTGTTCGATATTCGATATTATTTATTTTATTTTTTTTCTTTTTCTCTGCGCCTTAGCGTCTTTGCAAAAAACTTTTTTATTTTCAAATTAATTTGTGAACTTGCGAAAACAACGAACCACAAACGACAAACTACTAACTATTTTCATTATTCACTATTAATTATTATTTATTATTTTTTTAACTCTTCCCTTGAATTCTTTTTACCAATTTTCCTTTCACGTAAAATTCAGCTATTGCATTTAGAGTAAAAGTAAATATGAATAATAAAGAGCCGATTAAAAACAAAACATTATAATGAGTGTCGCCAAAAACGACTTCAGCCATTTCCGCACCTATTGTTGCCGATAATGTTCTTACCGAGTCGAATGGGTTTAATGAAATCATTGCTGCATTTCCTGTTGCCATCAGAACTATCATTGTTTCACCAAAAACTCTGCCTGTTCCTAAAAGTATTGCGGCAAATATACCGGGTGTTGCAGCAGGAAGAGTGACAAAGAAAGCAGTTTGCCAGCTTGAAGCTCCTAAAGCTAAACTTGCTTCCGTGTATGTTTTGGGAATAGCAGTTAAAGCATCTTCAGTAATAGTGTAAATTATAGGAATAGCAGCTAAAGCCATTGCTATCCCGCCTACAAAAGCATTTAATCGTGTTTCATAACCAAATACATTTTGAAAAAAAGATGCTAATACCATTAATGCGAAAAAGCCTACTACTACTGAAGGAAATCCGGCAAGAAGTTCAACAGCAGGTTTAATTATTTCCTTCATTCTTTTTGAAGCAAAATTCGATGTGAATAACGCCGCAAGAATTGCAACCGGAGCTGCAAACAACATTGCAATTATTGTTATTTTAAATGTTCCCAGAAACAAAGGCAATAATCCGTATTTGGGGTCGTCAGAAACAGGTTGCCATATTCTGCCTGTTAAATTTCTGAATGATGCTCTGTCTTCAGGTGTTTCTTTTCTTTCTTCTTCTTTGATTTTATTATTATCTGTGACGGCTCCATATTGTTCCTGTCCGTTTGAATTTGTTGGAGTTTCTTTTTTTGTTTCAACTCCATAAGTTTCTTGTCCGTTAGAGTTAACATTTTCTGTTTTAGAATTTGTTGAAATGATTTTTTCTGTCTTTGCTTTTTTTGTTTTGTAAAATATGGGAAGTGATTCTCTGAATACGAATACGAAAATTAAAATTATTATTGTTATTGATAAAAAGGCAATCAGAGTAATCAGCTTTTCTGCCAAAAACTCCGAAAGCCTGAATTTCTTTTTTAATGATTCGGAAGTAAAACCCTTTTGCGGAGAATAGTCCAATGTATTCTCATCCTTCGGTTTTAATTCCTCGTCATCATTATTTATGTTTTCAAAATAATTCATTTTGCATTCAAGTACTTCGAGTACTTAAAGTTTTCGAAACATTTATATTTATATTATTTTTTTTAATTACTCTAAGTTTTTAAGAAAATCCATCATTTTTTTTTTTACTTTAAGTACTTTAGGCACTCGAAGTACTTGAAATACTTTTTTACTTAACCGGAAAGTAGCCAACTTCAACAACTAATTTCTGGCCTTCAGGACCTAAAATCCAGTCAATATATTTCTTTATTTCACCGGTTGGTCTGTTTTTTAAATACATGTATAAATACCTTGAAATAGGGTAAACATTGGATTTGATGTTTTCGGCAGTTGGCAAATATGCTGTACTTTTATCATCTTTTTTTACTTTGCAATCTTTAACACCTTCAGCATAAGCAGCGCCACCATAGCCAATTCCGTATTTGTCTTTTTTTACTGCATTCACAACAGCAGCAGTTCCGGGAAGCGTTTGGCAGCTTGCAGCATAATCAGCTTTTACAACATTGTCTTTAAAATAAACATAAGTACCAGAGCTGTTTTCACGACCATATAATTTTATTGCAGCATCGGGTCCGCCAATTTCTTTCCAGTTTTTTATTTTGCCGGTATAAATTCCACTTAATTGTTTTATTGATAATTCGGTTACCGGATTTGAATTATTTATGAAAATTGTTATTCCGTCTTTTGCACAAGCAATTTCCACTCCCATTGAATTATAGCGTTCTTTTAGTTTATCAATTTCCGATTGTTTCATCTGACGGCTTGCATTTGCAATGTCAGTTGAACCATTAATTAATGCAGCAATTCCTGTTCCTGAACCGCCACCTGTAACCTGAATTTCAACATTAGGATTTGATTTCATGTAAACTTCAGCCCATCTTTGAGCAAGAATTACCAATGTGTCCGAACCTTTTACTGTTATTTTTTGCTTAACCATAAAAGCTGTTGCAATTGTAAACACTACTCCCAGTGCAATTGCTGTTATTATATTTCTTTTTTTCATATTTTTTTTTATTTTTATTGATTAATTTTTTTTATTAGTGAATCTGTGGCATGTTTTTTTAAAATTTAGCTTGTACTCTTACAGAAAGCATATTGTCTTTTACATCTTTCCCTAAATTGCTGACAACAGTTGCTGTCGATGTTTTGAAAGCAGCATTATTGCTTTTTTCATTTTGTGGCATATCATATTGAAGAGTTATTCTTATGTTGTCATTAAAGTAATACTGCCATGCAAGAGCTATAGTACTTATAGCGATATCACTTGAAGTATTTACGCCATCACCTTTAACTTTAGTATTTGGGTCATAAACATCATATCTTAAAACAAACTGATTTTTCTTACCAATGTTTTTAATAAAATACACATAGAATCCTGAAAATTGCCTGATTTTGAAAGGAGAGATAGTTGTTTTAGCTGTTCCGTTTAAGTATGTAGTTGGGTTTGTAGAATTTTTTGTAGATGTAACAGTATTCACAGTTATTGCACCATCTGAACCAATCGTTGTTGAGCTTTTTCCGGTTAATGTATCTATTTTATATGTTGTAGATGCTGTAGTTGTTG
The DNA here is from genome assembly GCA_041671145.1 of Bacteroidales bacterium. Lineage (NCBI taxonomy): Bacteria > Pseudomonadati > Bacteroidota > Bacteroidia > Bacteroidales > Bacteroidales bacterium. Next base: position 78,177 of record JBAZBZ010000007.1, read on the forward strand.
AGCCGCTAACAATGTTTTGTCCTGCAATAAATTCACCTTTTATAGCTAAACCGCCAAGTATATCAAGATATATTCTCATTTCACCGCCAAACCATTGTTTTTTTAAGCAAGCACCGGGTGTTTTCGTACTATCAATTGAATATTTATCTGTTGCAACAGAAGCAGGGGAATCAAATCTTTTAACTGAAGTATAATTTGAATTTTGAATATATAGTTTATAGTTTGAACCAATTAAACCTGTATTAATATCAGAATTTACATTTCCAAAATAGCCGTGAGTACCAATATCAATACCCAACCAACTTATTGATTTAAGTTTAATTGTATAATAAGCGCGAGCCATAACATCTTTTTGCGGGTCATTATCCACTGCATCAATAGTTGCTTTGTTAGTTGAAGTTCTTGTAAAAGCGTTTGCAAAGTTGCCATTTAGTAAAGCAAGTTGAACATGAAGAGGAATTTTTGGCGAGTTGTATTCTATTTTTGTGCCAATTTCTCTTTCGCCCGGATATAGTTTTTGAATTACCATTGAGCGTTCTAATACTTCTCTTGAGCTGGAAGAATATTCAACTTCATAATTTGGTCTGTTAAACTGACCAGCCCATAAGGCAAGACCTTTACAGAATTTAAAGTTAGCAAGTGCATAAGCATCTTTTAATGCTAACCCACCTGTACTTAAATCGGGTTGAAGAACAAATGCTATTCCATCAGCTGGCTCATAAGTAAATTTTATTCTGGCTCTACGAAGGAAGAATGTATTATTGTTGCTCAATCCGTATTGAGGAAACGCACCGGTTAATGTTGTTGCTCCACCATTCTGTGCTTGAAATTGTCCGAATGTCAAAAGTGCACCTTGATATCCTTTTCCGCTGGTTGTGTAATCATAGCCCTCTCTGTGTTGCCATTGTGCCTGAATGTAGCCAGATATTTTGATTTTGGCAAGTTTGAATAAATCGGCTTCATCTGTTGAAAGCCGCTCATCGAGAGCATTTAGTTTTGCATTGTGTTCGTCAATTTTTTCTTTTAATGTATCTAAATTGACTTGCGAAAATCCGCTCAGTGATATCGCCATTAATGTTGAAATTAAAATTCTTTTCATGTTTTAATTTTTTTGTTAATAATTCATTGTTGTTTAACAATACAAAAGTCAAGGGTTAATATTTCGTAAACATTAAGAAAAGGTTAATTGTTGAATAATTTTACGTTAATTGAATGTTAAGAGAATTTTGAAATGCATTTATTAGCAAGAGTTTTGAAGCAAGAATAAAAAAATAAAGAGTTGTTAATATTGAATAGCCAATACTTTTCAATTACTATAAAAAATATATTTTAACCAAATATAAATTATCTACTAAAAAAGAAAATTACAGTTAGAAAAACAAAATATAATATCCAATATATTTTTGTTTTCATTAATTCAATTAATAAATAAGGTTTCATGATTTTTAATTTTAAAATTTCATATTGCAAAAGTCAGATATTAATGTTTTATAAACATTAAGGGGAAGTTAATTGTTGTATAATATTAAGTTAAGTTAATATTAAATGGTACTTCTAAAAAGTATTCACTAATTTGCATTATTCGCAATTATAAACTGATATTTTTATACTTGTCTGAAATGGATAAGCAGCTTAATTTTTTGTACAATAATCATTGAAGCTTAAGCAGCAGATATTATTTGATAAAGTATTTAAATAATAAAAACAGTCCTCCTGAAAGTGTAACAGTAACCGGAATGGTAATAAGCCAAGTGAGTAAAATATTTTTTACGGTTTTTGATTGAAGATTTTTCAGACCGCCTTCATAAACCATGCTTCCTGCAACACCGGATGATAGAACATGCGTGGTACTTACAGGTAGTCCCAAAAGAGTAGATAATTGAATTGTGCTTGCAGCAACAATTTCAGCACTTGCACCCTGAGCATAATTCAAATGCGTTTTACCGATTTTTTCACCGATGGTAACAACAATTCTTTTCCATCCGAACATTGTACCTAAACCCAGCGAAATGGAAACCATCAATATAGCCCACAATGGAGCAAATTCGGTATATGCTTTTAATTCTTTAATATTTGATTTTAATTTGTGAATTTCTTTTTCATCAAGATTGCTCTTGCAGGTTGTTATTGTCGGGGTTAAACTTGCCAAACTTAAAATATTTTTTCTTAATTCAAAACTGTATTTTTTCGTGTCAACATCGGGAGTTTGAATGATATTTAAAATCTTTTTAATTGCTCCAATGTTCACTTGTGCTTTGTAAACAGCAATTGTGTCTTTCGGTAGCATTTTTTTCTTGTTGGCTTTATTCAGATACCATTCTATATCATTTACACTGCCAATCATATTAGCCGGATTTTTTGTGGAATTTAAAGCAAATTGAGTGGGCAAAATGCTTATTAAAATTATCATAATAAGACCAATTCCTTTTTGTCCGTCGTTGGAGCCATGAGAATAACTAACGCTTGTACATGTAAGAACTAATATTCCTCTTATCCAGAAAGGTGGCTTTTTGTGTTCATCGGCTGAATGGAAAAATTTCTTTTTTCTTATTATTTTATGAAAAATATACATAAGAAAAATTGTTATCATAAATCCAATCATTGGAGATACAAGTAATGACAAACCGGCATCAATTATTTTATTCCAGTTTAGCTCAACTGGGGTTGGCGAGGTGATAATGAATGCAATTCCAACTCCGAAAATTGAACCAAGCAATGTGTGAGAGCTTGAACAGGGTATGCCCAAATACCACGTTCCGAAATTCCATATTACAGCAGTTAAAATGAGTGATGAAACCATTGCTATGTTATTATAAACATTCTGGTCAACCAATGCTTGTAATGGCAAGAGATTAATAATACCCATAGCAACAGCAAGTCCTCCAAAATAAACACCGAGAAAATTCCATACACCCGACCAGATTACTGCTGTTCGTGGTTTTAATGATTTTGTGTAAATAACGGTTGCAACTGCATTTGCGGTATCATGAAAACCGTTAATGAATTCGAATATACATGCTGCTAATAAACATGCGATTAACAGAAGTGCTAAACCTAAATCTAATCCAAACATATTTTTTTTTAATTTGTTACAAATATTTAAATTTAAGGTTAACTGGATTTTAAGTTAAGTTTAATGGGAAGTTAATTCTATGTTAAATTAATGTTAATAATTTAGCCATGATTTAAATACTTACTTTATCTGACAGTTTTTTTCAGTCTGACAGAGTATAATAATAATTTTTTTAAAAATTGTTAAATTGATAAATTGATAGATTGTTAAGAATAGTATTGCTATACGAAAAGGTTAAAACAACAATTAAACAATGTAACCATTTAAAGTATTATTGTAAATAAAAAAAGTTTAAATTAGCATTTAATAAGTAAGAAATTCAAAAAAAATGAAGTTCGTATTTTTTGTTCAGGGTGAGGGAAGAGGGCACATGACACAAGCGTTGTCACTCAAAACAATAATTGAAAAACGCGGACATACTCTCGAAAAAGTTTTTGTCGGTATAAGTAGCTCAAGAAAAATTCCCGATTATTTTGTTAATAAAATAGAAGCGGAAATCATTCAAATAAAGAGTCCGAATTTTATAAGCGATAAAAAACGCAAATCAATTAAAATTTTTCCTTCGATTATATTCAACTTATTTAAAATGCCCGATTTCATTGGCAGTATGAATTTAATAAATAAGGAAATTAAAAAAATAAAGCCTGATGTGATTATTAATTTTTATGAACCGCTTTTCGGTTTGTGTAATTGGTTTTATGGCAATAAAATTCCTGTTGTTTGCATCGCTCATCAATATATATATCATCATAAAGATTTTGTTTTTCCGGAAAGATTTGAAACCGAAAAGAAAATGTTGAAAGTATTTGCATCTCTGACTGCATTGAGAGCGAAAAAGAAACTTGCACTTTCTTTCTATCCTTTAAAAAATAAGAATGATAAATTAATTGTAATTCCACCGTTTTTGAGAGAAGAGGTTTTGAATTTAAAAATTTCAAAAGAAGATTTTTTGCTTGTTTACCTTTTAAATGAGGGTTATGTTGAGGATATAATAAAATGGCATGATAAAAATAAAAATATAAAATTGCATTGCTTTTCCGATTGGAAAGAAATTAAAAATGATGAGTTTGTTTATGATGAAACGCTGTGTTTTCACAAATTAAATGATGTTAAACTTCTTGATTTGCTCAGTCGTTGCAAAGGACTTGTAACCACTGCCGGCTTCGACATTATTTGCGAAACAATGTATTTGGGAAAACCGGCTTTTATGGTTCCGGTAGAAAACCAATTTGAGCAATTCTGCAATTCCATTGATGCGCACAGAGCAAATGCAGGCATTTGCGATAACAAATTTGATATATCAAAATTTATTAAATTTATCAATTCATATAAAAATAATAATTCCGAATACCGCCAATGGGTGGAGGGTTCAATTGATATTGTTATGAGAGAAATTGAATCGGTATTTACAGATTAAAGTTTTTAGCAATAAAAACTTATCTTTGCAAAAAAAAAATCAGAAAATAAAATGGAGCAGTTCAAAAAAGCGTTATTTGTATTAAATCCGGTATCTGTTGGAAAAAGAAATAAAAATATTTCAGAAAAAATAAAATCAATTATCGGAGAAAAAATAAATCATAAAATAATTATTTGGGAAAACGCAAAGCATGATATCGGAAGCATTGTGAAAGCCGAAATGAATAAAGAAAATTATGACTTGATTGTTGCTGTTGGTGGCGATGGAACTGCAAATGAAATAGCATCGGTACTCACAAACACAAATGTTACATTTGCATTAATACCATCGGGTTCGGGAAATGGTCTTGCCCGCCATCTTAAAATTCCAATGAAGCCGGATGATGCTTTACATCTCCTGTTAAATGGAAAGGTGAAAAATATTGATACATGTTATATAAATGAGCATCCGTTTTTTTGTACGAGCGGTATAGGTTTTGATGCACATATTGGAAAATTATTTGTCAATAGTGTTGAACGCGGTTTCAATAGTTATCTTAAAATCGTCATTAATGAAGTTTTTAATTATAAACCTAAATTGTATGAATTGGAAATTGATGGTAATAAAATTTCCGTAAAAGCTTTTCTAATTACTTTTGCAAATGCAAATCAATATGGCAATAATGCTGTAATTGCTCCTGAAGCCGATATTCAGGATGGAATTATTGAGGTTACAGTTATAAAACCGTTTAATGTTTTTCAGGCAATTATAATGGCAGTGCGATTGTTTGCCCGCAATATTAATAAGTCCTGCTGTGTTGAAACGTATAAAGCAAAAAATATTAAATTATTTTCTGTAGAAAACAATGTAATTCATTTTGATGGCGAACAGGGCGAAATATCAGGAAATTTAGAATTAAAAAATCACAAACAAAGTTTAAGGGTTTTGGTAAAATGAAAATTGCCATAGATTTACAGACAATGCTTTTTTATACTAAGTACTTCCTTCCTATCTTGCAAAACTTCTAAACAATAAAAACAATCCGCCGGAAAGAAGGATTGTTACGGGAATTGTAATTATCCATGTAAGAATAATGTTTGTAATTGTTTTTCTCTGTAAATTTTTAATGCCTCCTTCATAAACCATGCTTCCTGCAACGCCGGAAGACAAAACGTGAGTAGTGCTTACAGGTAATCCTAAAAATGAAGAGAATCCTATTGTGCATGCGGCTACTATTCCTGAGCTGGCACCCTGTGCATAATTCATGTTAGTTCTTCCTATTTTTTCTCCTATAGTTACTACTATTCTTTTCCATCCGAACATTGTTCCAAGTCCGAGAGAAAGCGAAACTAAAAGAATTACCCACCATGGAGCAAACTCGGTGTATGACTTAAGCTCTTTTATATTTAATTTAAGTTTGTATAATTCATCTTTATTAAGATTAGTTTTGCAAGTTGTTAATCCGGGAGTTAAACTTTCCAGATTTAAAATGTTTTTTCGTAATTCGAAATTGTATTTTTTTGAATCAACATCAGGATTTTGCAGATTATTCAAAATATTTTTTATTGTGGCAATGTTCATTTGCGCTTTAAAAACAGCAATAGTATCTTTTGGCAGCATTTTGTTTTTATCGGTTTTGTTAAGGAACCACTCAATAGCATTTGCGCTACCAATCATGTTTGATGGATTTTTGGAAGGGTTTATTGCAAATCGTGCCGGTAAAAAGCATATTAAAATTATCATAAACAAACCTATTCCTTTTTGTCCATCGTTTGAGCCATGTGAATAGCTGACGCTCGTACAGGTGAGAACCAGAAGTCCTCTTATCCAGAACGGAGGTTTTTTATGCTCCTCGGGTGTGTGAAAGAATTTCTTTTTTTTAATTATTTTTTTTAAAAAAAACATTAATATAATTGTTACTCCAAATCCAATTATCGGTGAAACGAGCAAAGAAAGTCCGGCATCAATTACTTTATTCCAGTTCGGTTCTACAGAATTTGAAGTAGTAATCATAAAGGCAATTCCTACCCCAAAAATTGAACCAATTAATGTGTGTGAACTTGAACAAGGTATTCCGAGATACCACGTGCTAAAATTCCATATTACAGCTGTTAATATGAGTGATAATATCATTGAAACGCTGTGATAAATATTCTGGTCAACCAATGCCTGTAGTGGTAAAAGGTTAATAATTCCCATTGCAACAGCAATACCTCCGAGATAAACACCAAGAAAATTCCATATACCCGACCATATCACTGCGGCATGTGGTTTTAATGACTTTGTATAAATAACTGTTGCAACAGCATTTGCCGTATCATGAAATCCATTGATGAATTCAAACGTGCAGGCAGCAAGTAAGCAAACGAACAGCAGAATAAATAAACCTAAATCCAATCCTAACATAATATCAATTTTTTGTTAAAATTATATTAAAACCAATTCAACACAAAAAATTTGTCAAAAAAAATACTTGATTGTTAATAAAAAAAACAGAAGAGTAATAATATAAGTTATTCGTTAAAAATGTTTGTGGTTTGTCATTAATTCGGTTTTTCTCGTAGCTCTTGACTCATAGCTCGTAGCTATTGTTAAAGGTTTATTAATAGGTGGGGATAAAGAGTATCATTATTAAAAAGCAAAGTACTCAAAATCCCAGAAATTCAATTCCTAATCCGCAAATAAGAATTGTTCCGCCTGCAATTGCGTGCATATAACGTTCCATTTTATGCATCGGAATAAAATTAAATCCGAACAATGAGATTAACACAATTGTGAGCATTGTTGCAATTGTGAAAAATGAAAATACGAGAGTTACAATGAGCATACCTGAAATACTTTCTTGTGCCGCAGGATACATAAGTATGGGAATCAGCGGTTCGCAGGGACCGAAAACAAAAACCGTAAATAATACCCATGGAGTTAAATTTATTTTTTTTTCTTCTTTGTGTGTGTGTTCATGTTTTTCGCCATCATGTGAATGTTTGTGCAAATGTTTATGTAAATAAATTTCATTATTTTCGTGAATATGAAAATGTTTGTGTGGTTTGTTTTTATATGCTTTCCATAATCCCCAGATAAAATAAATTAATCCAAACAAAATAAAAAGCCATGCAGCAACATTGCCACGATAACCTTCAATAAATTCTAATTTTGCAACGGCAATGCCTGTTGCAATACCAACAAGCCCTATTACAACGGAACTCCCCACATGCCCAATGCCGCATAAAATTGTTATCCATATTGTTTTTGAAACTGACCAATTGCGGGCTTTTGACATAACTATAAAAGGAACATAATGGTCAGGTCCTGTCAGCGTGTGGAAAAATCCGATTGATGCTGCTGTGATTGTAAGTAATATTAATGCTTCGTTCATTTGTGTGTGTTAGTTTCAAAATCGTATTGTAAATCCTGCTATGCCCGTATAATCACATTCGGATTCGCTTAATCCTTGTTTGTATCCTGAACTTAATTCAATATCTTTTATTATCATATAATATAAGCCAATTAATCCAAAGATAACGGGAGTGTTGTTCTCTTTATCGGGATTTTTTTCAATACCGAAATTCAAAACGGGATGAAAACCTTTAAATAATTCGTAATCGAAAGATGTGCAAACATCCCATATGTGCATTTTTGAATTACATTTATTGAAATTGGTTAAATACCCGAAATTCAGATTAAATATAGTTTTGTCATTTTTTAATGTATAAACAAAATACAATGATGCATTCCATTCACCGCATCCGAAATCATTTTTGTAATTACCGCTTGGGAAAATTATTCCGGGTTTGATTACAAATAGGTGTTTGTTGTTTTTTAAGAACTGATATTTGAATTCAAAACCAATGTCTGAAATACCATACTCTTTGTGATTTATTGTATCTGATTTTATTTTGTGCCATGCTAATGGAACACCTAAAACAATATCAAGTTTATCATTAAAGCCGTATGTGAATATCAAATCAGAATATGAATTTTTATTAATATGTCTGAGCGTATTGTCAATTTCATTTCCATAACAAGCTTCAACTTGCTTTATCTTTTTGCCAACAAGTTCGGCGTTATCAGTAATTAAAGGAAGCTGAGCATAAGTTGAAAGAATGGAAAAATAAAAAAGGAAATGAATGAAGCAAATTATTGTTACTTTTATGTAATTTCGTGTTACCATAAATTCAAAAAAAATTATTCCAAATCCGTCATCACAAGCTTACCATGCTTAATTCCCTTTGTTCCTATTATTCTTTCTGACAAATTAATCAAATCTTTTGATTTTCCTTTAACAGCAATAGTTTCGAGGCATAAGTCATGAGCAATATGGACATGTTGGGTTGAGAGAATCAAATCATGAAAATCGTGCTGGATGTGCATTAAAATATTATTTAGTTCTCTTTTGTGGTGGTCGTAAACAATAACAATTGCACCGGCAACTGCCTTGTTATTATCCCACTTTTCTTTTACATTATTGTTCTTAATAAGATTACGGATTGCCTGCGAACGATTGGGAAACTTGTTTTGCTTAACAAGTGCATCGAGCGATTGCAAAATGCTTTTTTCGAGTGAAACTCCAAATCGTTTTATTTGCATTGTAGCACTTTTTTATTAAATAGTGGCACAAAATTAAAAATATAATTTTATTAAAAAAATAAAATTAATGTATAATTATACAAATAAAAATTATAATTATAAATTTATTTTTATTATTTTTGTAAAAAAAATGAATTAACAAATAAAAATTTAAACACATGAAAAAAGATAAAATAGTATTGGCATACAGCGGTGGATTGGACACTTCTGTAATTTTAAAATGGTTGTTGGAAAAAAATTATGATGTAATAGCATATATTGCTGATGTTGGACAAGATGAAGATTTTGAAGCAGCAAAGGAAAAAGCTTTAAAGATAGGTGCTTCAAAAGTTTATATCGAAGATTTGAAAGAAGAGTTTGTTGAAGATTTTATTTTTCCTGCAATAAAAGCAAATGCAGTGTATGAAAACAGATACTTGCTTGGCACAGCTCTTGCCCGTCCTTTGATTGCCAAAAAGCATATCGAAATTGCTGAAAAAGAAAATGCAGATTATGTTGCACATGGTGCTACAGGTAAGGGAAATGACCAGGTTCGTTTTGAGCTTACTTTTTACGCATTGAATCCGAAAATAAAAATTATTTCTCCATGGAAAACGCAAGAGTTCTTGAATGAATTTAAGGGTAGGACAGACATGTTGAATTATGCTGAAAAGCACAAAATACCGGTAAAAGCATCATTGAAGAAACCATACAGCGAAGACGATAATCTGATGCACATCAGCCACGAAGCAGGAATCCTTGAAGACCCAAAATATACTCCCGAAAAAGATATTTATGTTAAAATGAAGCTCCCTCAATACGCACCTGATAAAGAAACTAAAATTGAAATTCATTTTAAAAATGGGTTACCTGTTAAGGTTGTTAATCGTGATGATAAAACTCAATACACAAAACCATTAGAGTTGTTTCAATATTTGAATAAAGTGGGAGGGGAAAATGGAATCGGACTCGAGGATTTGGTTGAAAATCGTTATGTAGGTATTAAATCGCGCGGTGTGTATGAAACTCCCGGTGGAACAATCCTTTTGAAAGCACACATGGACATTGAAGGAATAGCAATGGACAGAGAAGTTATGAAATTGCGCAACATGCTTTCGCCTGTTTTTGCTGAAATAGTGTATAACGGATACTGGTACAGTCCCGAAATGGATTTCCTGATGGCTGCAATTAATAAAAGTCAGGAATTGATTGATGGCATTGTATATTTAACTTTATATAAAGGAAACATATTGGTTGATGGCAGGGAATCTCCGAGTTCATTATATAATAAAGAGATGTCGAGCATGGATATTGAAGGTGGCTTTGACCAGAAGGATAGTGCTGGATTTATCAGGATTAATGCTGTTCGACTAATGGCTCATAACGAAATTATGAAAAAGAAGAACAGCAATAAATAATAACAATTTAATAAAATATTTGGTACTGAATAGTTACAAATATTTTTGTCAGAACCACCTAATCAAATTCAAATCTTGCCTGTGTATTAAATTAGGATTTTTAGGGAAGATTCTGAAGCCATAATTATATGTACCTGCCTTATCGGAGGGAACGTCGCAGATGAACTTTACTTGCCTGTCGTTAATTTTTTCAAACGTAAGTTCAAGTTTATAAATAATTTCAGGTTGCTCGCTTGCTATATCGGTAAAAATTATTTCAATACCTATGTCATCAACTGAAAGTTCGTTCAAATCGAGTACAACTTCTGCATGAAAGTCATGTCCGAGTTTTAGTGCATTGTTCGCAACATCCGGACTTGTTGCTACGGAAACTATTTCGATGCTTTCCCATCCTCTCGAAACAACTTTTTTCCAATGCGCAAGTTTTTTTGCAAGCATAAAGTCATTTTCTTTGAGGTTTAAAGAATTTTTATATAATTTATTATAAAATTTGTTATAATAATCTTCAATCATTCTCTTTGTATTGTATTTCGGGGCTATTTCGGCTATTGCTTTTTTAATATATGAAATCCATTCTTTGGGAATACCATTTGCGTCTCTTTTGTAGAACATCGGTATTATTTCATTTTCAAGAATATTATAAATTGTAACGGCATCAAGTTCATCCTGAAATTCTTCGTTATTGTATGCTGCTTTTTCTTCAAGTGCCCATCCTGCTTTTTCAACATACCCTTCAGCCCACCATCCGTCCATTACACTAAAATTAAGTACACCGTTCATAGTTGCTTTTTCTCCGCTTGTTCCTGAAGCTTCAAGCGGTCGCCTCGGATTATTAAGCCATACATCAACACCCTGAACAAGTTTTTTTGCAAGTTCCATGTCATAATTTTCAACAAATAATATTTTACCCATAAACTCAGGTCTTCTTGAAATGTCAAAAATTGCTTTGATGGATTCCTGACCTGCTTTATCCTGTGGATGAGCTTTACCTGCAAAAATAAATTGCACGGGTTTCTTTTTATCATTAACAATTTCATTCAATCTGTTAATGTCTTTGAATAACAAATAAGCTCTTTTGTATGTTGCAAAACGCCTTGCAAAGCCGATAGTGAGTATATCGTCTTTTGTTGTTTTAACAATTTCTATAATTTTATGGGTGTTTTCCTGACGCTTTGTCCAGCTGTTTATGATTCTGTTATTAACATATACCATTAACTCTTTTCGTAGCTTCTGTCGTATATCCCATATTGTTTTATCGGGAACTTCGTGAATTTTTTTCCAGAATTTTTTTTCTGATTGATTTTCTAAAAATCCTTTTTCAAAAGTTGTTTCATAAAGTTCACGCCATCTTCCTGCTGTCCATGTGGGGTAATGCACTCCATTGGTTACGTAACTTACGTGTGACTCTTCGGGGAAATAACCTTCCCAAAGGTCTGAAAACATTTTTTGCGAAACCCTTCCGTGAATTTTGCTTACTCCGTTGATTTCACTTGATAATCGTGCGGCAAGATAGCTCATTGAGAATTTTTCAGTACTGTCGTCAGCATGCAATTTTCCTAAGCTCATAAATTCGTTCCATGTTAAATTAAGCCGGTCGGGGTAATGCGAGAGATATGTTCTTAGCATATCTTCAGAAAAGGCATCATGTCCTGCCGGAACAGGGGTATGAGTTGTAAAAAGATTTGAAGATTTTACAATTTCCATTGCTTCGAGGAAAGAACGGTTTTCGTTTTGCATCACTTTTCTAAGTCGTTCAACACAGAGAAATGCTGCATGTCCTTCGTTACAATGATAAATATCAGGATTCAAATCAAGTGCATCCAATAATCTTATTCCGCCAACACCGAGTAAAAGTTCTTGTTTCAAGCGATTTTCCCAATCTCCTCCGTATAATTGATAAGTTATTGAACGGTCGCTCTCTGAGTTTTTATCGTAATCAGTATCTAAAAGATACAAAGGAACTCTGCCTACATCAACTTTCCAGATTCTTGCGTAAATGGTACGTCCCGGAAATGCAAGTGTTATTTCTTTCCATTCACCATTTTCATCTTTAACGGGTTTAAGAGGTGTTTGCGAATAATGCTGAGGTTCAATAACACTTAATTGTGCTCCGTTTAAAGATAATTGCTGAATAAAATATCCGTTTCTGTATAATAAGCTTATCCCAATTATATCATGATTGCAATCACTTGCTTCCTTTAAATAATCTCCTGCCAGAATTCCCAGTCCTCCCGAAAAAGTTTTCAGGGAATCGTGAAAGCCGAATTCCATAGAGACATATGCTATTTTCGGTTTGTCTTTTTCAGAAGATTTGGAAATATAATCAGTAAATTCTTTGTGAACTTTTTTTAGTTTGTCAGTAAAAATTTTATCTTTTTCAAATTTCAGAAATTGTGAATAATGCATCGAATTAATCATTGCAACAGGATTGTGATTTGTTTTATTCCATAATTCACAATCCATATATTCAAATAATTCTTCACTTTCAGGATTCCATGTCCACCAAAGATTGCTTGCAATTTCCTTAATTCCTTCCAGCGATTTGGGTACATTTGATTCAATGTTGATGCGACGCCAAATAGGCTTGTGTTGTGATTCTACTTTGTGCAGGGTTATTTCAGGATAAAGTTTAGCTTTAAATGTAGATGCTCTTTTTTGAACTTTGCTCAATGCGATATTATATGCTTGCTCGTAATATTTTATTAGATTTTTCCACAAAGCAATTCTTGACATAACAAATGCCTGCTCTCGTGATTTGGCTCTTCCTTCTTCGGATCTATTGATATAATCCTGTAATTCATTAACTATTTCTGAAACCACATAATCATTATTATTCTCTGTTCTTTCAATTACAGCAGCACCTTCGGTCATTTTGTCGTAAATGGTTTTAATCCACATGCCAAAACCTGAAAGAGTTGTGGTAACAGTGGGTACATGAAAAGCCAAGCTTTCGAGCGGGGTATATCCCCACGGTTCGTAATATGAGGGAAATACTGTTACGTCAATTCCTATTAAAACATCGTAATAGTGCATGTTGAAAAGTCCATCGTAACCGTTCAGATAGCATGGTACAAAAATCACTTTTACTTTATCTTCAGGAAGATTTCGTAAATTGTTTTGAGATAATCTTTTTAATATAGGGTCAGATTCTTTATTTTGAATCCTGTGAGTAAGATGTTTGTCAATTGTAGGTTCATTAAAATCGGGATTTTCCATACGGTCTAACACTACTTTTCTTGGTCCGTAATGGCCTGCAGGAACTAAAATATATGCAATTATATCATTTTTTAAATCTTTATTCTGGTTTAGTTTGCTGAGGGCATCAATGAACAGGTCAATTCCTTTATTGTGAAATTCATATCTTCCGCTGATTGCAACAAACACACTGTCTCGTGACAACTTTTGATTTAAAAGTGCTTCACCAACTTTAAATAATTTTTCTTTGGCTTGCATTCTTTTTTCATCAAATAAATTTTTAGGGGGAACAAATGAATCCTCAAAGCCATTAGGAGTGATAACATCCACGTCTTTTTTTAGCAGTTGGGCGCATTCTTTTGCAGTAATCTCGCTGACAGTTGTGAAGCAATCTGCAGTATTTGCAGAAGTTTTTTCAAGCGAATGTTTTGCTGTAACATGAAACTGGCTTGCTTTTTCATCTCCGTTATATTCAGATAAATTTTCATAAAGAGGAAGTCCGTTTCCTGAAATGCATCGTCCTGCAACTGTTGCATGAGTTGTAAATATGGTTCCGATTTGCGGCACATTATCGTGCAGGTAAAGCAAACCGGTACCTGTCATCCATTCATGAAACTGGGCAACTACTTTATCGGATAAACTGTTGTTAAATAAATAAAAATTTTCAATTAATGTTCCTGCTGCATAACCAAATAATGCAGGTTCAACATAATCCCATTGCCCTGAAATAGAATCAAGGTTATATTTTTCCCAGAAACCGGCAAATATTACATCCTTTTGCGGAAATAGTGTGGTGAAATCAATTAATATCGCAACAGGTCTTCCTTCAATATTCCATCTGCCTACTTTTATCCTGAATCCTTTGCTTTCTGCCTGTTCCCGCCATGACTTAAATAAAAATTTATCTTCAGTAAAATCAGGATTGTCCGATGTGCTTTCTTTCCAGACATCAGGTCCGATAAATATTAAATTGTTTTTATGTTGTTTTGTTAAGGTTAAAGCTTTCGTAGAAATGACTGTATATATTCCACCAACTTTGTTACAAACTTCCCAACTTACTTCAAAAATGTAATCGGGATTAATAATTTTGCTTTCAGGCATATCTTCTATTTTTTTAATTTATTTTGTAAAAATAGTGAAAAATAAAAATATAAAAAACAAAATTGATTTTAAAATAACTTTTGTTCAATAAAAAAATATTATTTTTTTTCTTTGTGTTTCTTTGTGCTGTACTTTGATTGCCTTTGTGGTTGAATATTTTCACTTAACCGCAAAGTCACACTGGGGTTTTTGCAAAGTAACTCAAAGGACTTATAAAAAAACTTTTATTAAAACAAAAAAATGAACTTTAGTTTAGGTTTCAAACGACTGTTTTTAATTTAATTTATTTAATTGAAAAATTTAACTTTGCAAAAAAAAGAGCATGGAAAAAAACAAAAAAAATATTATAATATTGGCAATTATATTTGTAATTGCGATTGTAGTAACCTATTCAAATCATTTCAACAATGGGTTTCATTTTGATGATTCACATACGATACAAAATAATATATATATAACTAATATCAATAATATTCCCCTGTTTTTTAAAGATGTTCGGACTTTTAGTTCAATACCTTCACATTGGGGTTACCGTCCATTAATTACTACAACGTTAGCGATAGATTACTGGCTTGGCGGTGGATTGAACCCTTTTTATTTTCATTTTTCTACATTTATGTGGTATGTTTTAATGTGTGTTATTTTATTTTTTGTTTATAAAAATATATTAAATAAGTCAATTAATCACAAATGGACTGGTTATATGGCAATTGTTTCTGTTGGTTGGTATGCTTTGCATACTGCAAATGCTGAAACAATAAATTATATTATATCAAGAACAGATGTTTTGTCAACGCTGTGTATTGTAGCATCATTGTCGATATTTATTTCATATCCAAATCTCAGAAAAAAGTTTATTTATATTATACCGGCTGTTATTGGAGTTTTCTGCAAGGAAACTGTTTTGGTGCTTCCTTTAATTTTGTTTTTCTATATTATTTTATTTGAAAAAGAACTATCGCTATACGATTTATTTAAGAATAAAAATTTTAAAATAATATTTAAAACTATTTTAATAATTGTTCCGTTATTAATTTTTGTTCTGATTTTTCAAATTTATACATTAGCGAAAACACCTCCAATACAAGGATTATCAAATCCTGTTTTTTATTACATTTTAACTCAAACATATATTTGGGTTCATTATTTTATTACTTTCTTTCTGCCTTTTAATCTTAGTGCAGATACCGACTGGGGAGTAATAACAAATATTTTTGATGACAGAATAATTGTAGGATTGATTTTTATTGGATTATTAATTTTTACAATATTTAAAACATCTCAAAAGAAAGAAACAAAACCAATAGCATTTGGTTTGCTATGGTTTGCACTTGCATTATTACCCACATCAGTTGCTCCGTTGTCGGAGGTAATGAATGACCACAGGATGTTTTTCCCATTTATAGGACTCGCTTTCAGTGTTGTGTCGTGCATGAGTTTATTATTATTAAAATATGAAAATTTAATTGCCTCTAATAAAAAATATCAGGAATTGATTTATATTATTGTTTTTGTTGTATTATCATCTTATGCTTATGGAACGTATCAGAGAAATAAGGTCTGGAAAGATGAAGAATCTCTTTGGCATGATGTTACTATAAAAAGCCCTATGAATGGAAGAGGTTTAATGAACTATGGCTTAACACAAATGGGAGCTGGCAAATATGATGTGGCATTGTCATATTTCGAAAAAGCTTTAATATATAATCCTTATTATTCTTTGCTGTATATAAATCTTGGAGTTCTTAAAAATGCCATGAATAAACCCGCCGAAGCAGAAGAATATTTTAAAAAAGCAATTACTTATGGCATTGGCGGGCATGAGCCGTATTATTATTATGCTAACTTTTTATTCCAGCATAACAGGATAGGGGATGCAAGACAAATGGCAGAAAAATCTTTAAGCATAAGTCCTGATTTTATTCAAACAAGATATTTGCTTATGAATATGTACAATGAACTTGGTTTGTGGGATAATCTGGGAACATTGGTTGAACAAACTTTACAAATAGTACCTAACGATGCTGTAACATTGAGCTACTTGGAAGCAAGCAGAAAAAAAATGACAAAGATTGATGAAAGTATGGAAAATGCAAAGAAAAACCCAACACCCGAAAATTATTTAAGCTTGAGTTTGACATATTATCAAAAAGGATTGTATGAAAAATGCATTGAAGCATGCAATGAGGCATTGAAATTAAAACCCGATTACTCCGATGCCTATAATAATATATGTTCGGCTTATAATGTACTCGGTAAATATGATGAAGCAATTAAAGCATGTGAAAAAGCAATAAAAATAAAGCCCGACTACCAGCTTGCAAAGAATAATCTGGCATGGGCAAAAAGCCAAATTAAAAAATAAAAATATTGACTGATGTAAATTTTTATAAAAAATATAATTTCGTTATTCCATTTCTGTTATTTCTTTTTTTGTTTATTAATGGAGCAATAGGAATTGATTTCGGCTATCACTGGGATGAAGAAATTTTTGTTGAGCAGGCAAGTGACTCATTTAATTCAGGCGTTTTTTTGCCACACTTATATATTTATCCTTCATTTTGTTATTATTTAGTTGTTTTTGCAGGCGGGATTTACAAAATATTTAACAGCGAAACCCCAATTAATGCACTTTTATTAAGTTCTGATTTTTATGTTTTCATAAGATATATTTTTCTCTTCATCTCTTCTTTGACGGTAATATGGGTTTATTTGCTGACCTTAAAAATTACAAAGAAAACTTTTATTTCTCTTTTTGCGGGATTATTGTTTTGCTCTTCATTTGAATTCTGCTATCATTCGCGATGGGCAGTTTCGGATTGCATTGCCGTGCAGTTTGCATTTCTTTCAACTCTGATTTTATTTCTCGATACCAACTTTAAAAGAAAAATAATTTGGAGTTCGCTTGTGGCAGGTATTGCGATTGGTACAAAATACACAGCCGGAATTGTTTGTATTAATATTTTGTTTTACATATTTTATGATTTTTTTAATAAAAAAGAAGCGGAAAATTCAATTAAAGAATTATTAAGGTTTGTTGCTTTTTGTTTTATCGGTTTTATAATAACTACACCGGGAGCAATATGTGAACCATTTTTATTTGCAGGTAGCTTAATACATCAAAAAAATATTTATTCTACCGGTCACTATGGATATACAATTCAAAGCGGATTTCCTCATTTTATGAAAATAATAGAATATGTAGTATTTGTGCTATTTTCTGACATGTCTTTTGTTTCAGTTTCGTTTTTTATTTTAATGGTTTTAGGAATAATATACATTATATCTAAAAAAGAACTACATGTTGCTGTTATGTTTGCAACAATGTTGATATACATAATTTTTATATCAACATTCAAAGTAATGATTGTAAGGAACCTTTTATATGTTTTTCCTGTTTTTATTGTTGTAGCGGCACTCGGATTTGATTACCTCTTAGGTTTAATACGGAAACAATATGTTTTTATATTAAAATTTGTATTTGTTATTTTTATTGGGTTTTCAATAATTAGCGTTGTAAGTTCATCAATTAGCATATATAATAAAAATAAAATTGATTATGCTCGTGAAGTTAAAAATTACATTTTAAAAAATCCGGATAAGAATTTTATTTTTTCACCACAAATTTCTTCTTTAATTAATATTAAAAATTCAAATGAAATAATTTTAAATAATTCATATTTGATTTTTTTAAAAGATGAAATTTCTTGCGATAAATATATTGCAAACAAAAGAAAGCAGTTCGAAAAAGTAATAGGAGTTAAAGATATTAACCTTGATTATTACCCGACTTGGCTGGGTTCAAATAGAATTATAATAATGAAAAACGATAAAAGCAATTATGTTGAAAAATTAAAAACAGTCATTTTTCAAAAACAAAAGGCAGAAGGAAATATTCAAGATAAATTATCAAAAAAATGAGATTGAATGAAATCAATTTTTAAATTTAATGGCTTCCAAGCATTCATTATAACAATTCTTTATTAATTGCTTTATTTCATTTTTGTAAAGTGCGTGAATTAAACTAAATAAAAGCAATAACACAAAAATGTAATATCCATATCCATACCTATCAATAATCATATCCGTTATTTTTTGATTAAAACTTTTTGAAGCGAAAGTATAGTGTAATTCGCACCAATCAAATGTCAGAAATAGCAGTCCCCAAATATTGAATAAAATGCTATAAATATTTGGATAAAAGGCAGTAAATAATAGTGGAATTACTAAATACTGATTTGTTATTGCCGAAGAAAAAACAAAAATACACAAAAGATAAAATAGAAAACTTTCGAAAATATTTCTTTTCCTGAAGCAAATTCCGCATATTATCACTGCCACAAAGAAAAACAAACGTGGTGCAAATTCAGTCATGTTGATTAAAGAAATAATCTTATTTATTAAAGTTGAATTTATAAATGCATTATAAAAAGGAGCATTATTAAAAGAAGGATAATTAAAAACATTTTGTTTTATACTTTCATATCCTCCGTTGGGCAAAAACGGAACAAACGATAAAAGAAACATTGAAAAAGGTACAATTATAAATATTAGTTTTTGATTAATTTTGTTTGTTTTAAAAAACATCCATATAGGGAAAAAAATAAAAATATGTTTTGTTACCAATGACAATCCTATAATAGCGGAGAAAACAAAAGTTTCCTTGATTGACATATTTTCAATTTTTTTATTTCTTCCCACATAAAAAACCGCAAGCAAAGCAAATAAAATAGCCAAATTATCAATTTGGCAATGATACCCGCTAATAATAATTGATATCGGAGAAAACAGAAAAAATAAAGAAGCAAAATAATTTTTTCTTGTAAATACTAGAAAAGCAATTAAAACATCAATCAAAGAAAGAAAAAGAGACATTTCATATCTGAAATTAAAACATAAAGATTTTATTCCTCCTAAAATGAAATATCCTATCGGAGCGTAGTTGCTAATTTTGGGAATTTCGGTGTAAAAATTTTCTCCTTTTAAAGCAGCAGTTGCAGACATGTCAAGTGTTTCAAAATCCAAACTGTGTCCCCTGAGTGAACATAACATACGAATAGCTATTGCCAATAAAGCAAAAAAGCAAAATAAAATGTTTTTGTTCTTTGAATCAATATATGAATTTATTTTTTCTATCAAAACTAATGGTTCTTTATTACTGAATTAACTGTGTTTTTGCCTTCTTGCGTGTTTTATGAAAACCAAAGAAATAAAAAGAGCAATTGCAATTAAAGAGATTATTCTGCTTAAATGAAAATATAAAGGAGTAAATGAAAGTTCAACAATATGATTTCCTTTATCAACTATTAATCCTGTAAATCCAATATTTGTTGTCACTGGTTTTACGGTATTTCCATCAATACTTACAGACCATCCCTTATCGAAAGGAATTGAGAAAAATAACATTTGCTTTTTGCTAAGTGAGATTTTTCCTTTTATGTTATTCTGGCTATATTCACTAATTGCTAACGTATCTTTTTTGAGATTAGCAATATCGTTGCCATAATCCTGCCATGAATAAAATTTAGCGGTATCTTTTAAATTAAATTTTTGGAAAGCATTCATGTTTATAGTGTCTTTTTCTTTTATTACAAATGCTTTATACAATACAATACCTTTTTGCTGTACCGATAATTTTTTGAAATTTTTATCGGTAATATAACTATTATAACAAAATCCCAATGGAAGAAAATATTTGTTTTTATATATTGAAACATATCCGAAACTCGCAATTGAATCATATCCATAATTAAGCACAAAAGGTTTAAGTGTTTTGGATAAAGAGTATTTTATGCTTGCAAAGCCATGAAGTATATGATTGTTTGTTAAACCCCTGTGGCAGCGTGTAAGCCGTTCATCACGCCCATCAACAATATTCATCTCAACAAGAAATTTAATGTAATTCGTCTGATTAAATGAATGGTAAGATGGAGTACTTTTAAAATTTTGAATTTTAGCTTCGTTAGCACTATAGCTATAATCAATCACGGGTCCCGAAAAATAATCTTTATTTATTCTGTAAAAACTTTTATCAACAGTATTAAGATAAGTAACGGCATCATTTGTATAATCATTGTATCCTGTTTTCTCTTTATTTTCAGCTCCGGTTATAACAGGTCGGTCTTTAACAATAATACTTGAAAAGAATGATAGTTCTGTTAAAATAAATAATAATAATAATAATTGAATTATGTTTTTCGCTTTTTTAAATTGCAAAAGGAAAATTGAAATAGTATAAATCATTAAAAATACAACAACCGTATTTCTTAAATTTTCATTGAGATTTTTATTGTTTTGCAGGTATTCGTAGGGATAGCACAATATAATTAAAATAACTACAAGTGTTATTACTAATATTTTAAAATCTATTTTGGGATTTTTTATGATATAGTTTAATGACTTAATACTGAAAAATAATAACACTGCAACAACTAATAATGAGTATGCTCTATAATAATCACCGGTATATAGCCAGTATGTATATCTGAAAAATGGGAAAATTACAGGTATTATAATACCGGCAAGTAAAATTGAATATATTATTTTTTTTCTTTTATCTATGAAAATGAAAAGCTGTGGAATAAGAAGCAAGTTTATTAGTCCGCAATAAAATAATGGTGCTTCAAGGTAATTGTACCATCCTTTGAAATTACTGCCTGTACCCAGCAAGTCGCTGGAAAATAACCGCATTATGGCTGTTATATTATGTTTGTTGTCTTCAAAGCCAAAAATAGATTTTGAAATAAGCAGTTTAAAATATGAATTGTCTCCACTCACTCTGGAGCTGTCCATCATTTGTATTAGTTCGTTAATGAAAAAAAACGAACTCATTAATATTCCTAATAATCCTAATCCCGTTATTTTTAATAACAAAACAAAAATATTTTCATGCCGGCGTTCACTATCTTCAAGGTATCGGAAAACAATGTAAATAATTAAAAATAAACCATACAGATATAAATCAAAAGGTTGTAAAATTGCAATTAATGAAATGGCAATGGGAAATAAAAACCATTTGTTCTCCTGATATAATTTTTCAAAAGAGAATAATAAGAATGCCAGATATACGGCTTCTGTAGAAAATATATCCCAACAACCACCAAGTATTATGAAGCTTGAAAAGGAATATGAAATTCCGCCAATTATAGCAGGATATTCAGAGAGTGATAATTTTTTTAAAAACAAATAAAAGAAAATTCCTGCAAGAAAAATTTTTAAAATTTCTTTATATATTATTCCGTAACCGATATTGTTTCTTCCAAGAATAAATAAGAGTGCATTAAATGGGTCGGTAAAACTGAAAGGAAATATGTTTTGTCCCATGCCTTGATTAAATGACCACTTGGGAATACCTGTGTTTCTTATATAATCGGAAATATGAATACATTGGGGATAACTATAATTTATTGAATCACTTCCTATATCTTTAAATAAATATAATTTCTTAAAAAGAATAAAATCTTTAAAAACAATAAATACAGCAATTGCTATTAAAGAAATCAATATATATATTCCGTGCTTTTTGAAAATATTATCAATTGTATTTACAAAATCGCTTTCGTTTTTATTCTGAGTAATTTTATTTTTTGTATCCATTTTGACAATACTTTTTAAATGATGTTATCTTTATGGCTTTGAGAATAAACTCTTGAAATAAGTTTTCCGATATATTTTCCCCACATAATTTCAAACATTCGCAATTCTTCTTCAAGTCGTTTGTTCGATTTTATTTGTTTTAATGTTTCCATTTCTGCATGAATGCGATGCTTCATGAGCTTTTTATTTATGTAAATAAATGCGCCTTCATGTTTCGCCAGTTCTAACCACGCATACCAATCGGGATTTACATCAAACCCGGTGGAAAAAGAAAAACTTTTTAATTCTTCCATATTTAAAGTAACGGAAGGACAACAAATAGGGTCGCCAAAAAGCAAAACGAATTTCTTTAAAAATGTACTGCTAATTGTTGATTTAATAAGAAAAGGAAAAAGAAGCATTTTTTTTATTATATGATTTAAAGAAAAATCTCTGTCTTTGTTTTCAATCAAATCAATGTAATCTGTAAAAAAAATAAGAATTCTTTTTGCTGTATTATTTTTTTTAAAAATACTTTCAACAAAATCACTTTCATAAATATCATCCTGATGGGCTATTGTAATAAGCTTTGTTTTGGCTTTGGATAAAGCAAAATTCCAATCGTTGGCAATTCCGGTTTTTGATTCATTTATATAATAATCAATATTGTATTTTTTTGCAATGTTTTCGATGTGTTCCGAAGGAGTGGATGTTGTGATTATAATATTGCTTTTTGAAGTTTGATTTTTTAAATTTATAATACACTCTTCTAAGTATGGTGAATCTTTGTATGCCGGAATTACAAAAGTGTGGTTTTCCAATCGCTTTTATTTTTGTAGTTAAAAATTATTTTAATCTTTCTTTACGGAGCATTGAAAGCTGGTCGGCAATTAAGCCAAGGAAAAAGAAAAGTATTCCTGAAATTATTGTAATTATTGCTCCGTTACTAACACCACGTCCCATGATTAAAAAAGGTAATCCCCAGAGAATGCCGAAAACAATATTAATAAATGCTATCGGAAGAAATACTCTCATCGGATTGAAAAGCACAAGCACACTCAAAATAGCGAGAATTGTATTGAATGCAGTATTTGTTGAAATTGTACTTTTACCTTTTTCTCTTGCACGTATTTGTACGGGTTCTTCTAAAACAAGATGTTTCTGATTTAAAAACATCAAAGCAATAATATCACTGAAAGCCATTGTATCGGGGCTAAGCGGAATATATTTTTTCGCCAGCTCGGTATTGTATAATTTCATTCCCGAATTAATGTCGCGTATCGGAACTGTCATAACTAATTTTGCAAACTTTCTTATTATTGATTTCCCGACATGTCTGTAATAATTATTTATTTTTTCTTCTATTCTTGAACCGACAATCATGTCAGCATCACTTTCTTTCAGCTTTGAAAATAAGTTGGGAATATCCGAAGGATTATGCTGTCCATCGGCATCTATTGTAACTACATAATCAGTAGTTGCATTTAATATGCCGCTTTTTATAGCACCGCCATATCCTTTATTAACTTTATGATTTATTATTTTTATGAAATCTTCCTTATCAGAAAAACCTTTCAGGATTTCTTTAGTATTGTCTTTTGAGCCGTCATTTACTATTATTAATTTATATGAGTTCTTTTTGCAATTATCTATTACCTCGGGAATAAATGATTTTAATGATTCTTCTTCATTATAAGCAGGCATTATAATTGTAAGAGTGTTTTCCATTTGTTGTTTTTATTTATGCAAAGTTAACTTTTTTATAAAAAACATAATTGTCCTACTATAATAAATATTTCATAAACTTTAAGTACTTATTATACTTTTAACATTGTTTTTAATCCTCGAAAATAATATAAGAAATCGTTAAGTGTTTTTATGTTTTTTATTTTATTGAAAATATATAACGGGCGAAAATAAAATGAAAAATAGGCTTTTTTCATATATGAGTATAGTTTTTCAACAGGAATATCAGAAATACTTATTATTGGTTTGCTGCCCAGTGCATAAATACTTTTCGACCAATCGGCGGAAACTTTATTCTGCGATTTTGCAATTTCAAAAAGTTCGGTTCCCGGATATGCTGTGGCAATTGAAAACTGAGCGAAATCTACTCCTAATTTTTTGGATAATTTAATCGTTTGTTTTATGTCTTCTTCTGTTTCGCCCGGAATTCCAAACATAAAATATCCCAAAACTTTAATGCCGGCTTTTTTTGTGATTGAAACAGCATTCTCAATTTGTTCTATGGTAATTCCTTTTTGCAGTATTTTTAGTAATCTGTTGCTGCCCGATTCAATGCCATAGCCAATAAGATAACATCCTGCTTCTTTCATTTTCTTTAATAAATTTTCGTTTATCAAATTAACTCTTGTTTCGCAATGCCATTTTATTTTTATGCCCTTTTGAATAATTAAATTACAAATTTCCAAAACGCGTTCCTGATTGAAAGTAAAAGAATCATCGTAAAATATAATTTCCCTTATTTTATAATTGTCAACTAAAAATTGAATTTCGTTTACAACATTTTCGGGATTTAAACTTCTTATTTTTTTTCCTGTAATTGGCTTTGAGCAATAAATACATTTATATGGGCATCCGCGACTTGTAATCATTGTGGTGGCAGGCGACAGAATTGTTTTCATATAAGAACTATACTTATTAATGTCAATCAATTCTCTTGATGGCATCGGTAAAATATTTATGTCTTCAATAGAATTTTGAGGTGGATTATTTATTATTTTGCCATCTTTCTTAAAAGCTAATCCATCAATTTCGTTAACAGGTAATTTTTTTTCAAGGTTTCTAATTAAATCTCTCATCCTGAATTCGCCTTCACCCTGAATTACGTAATTAATAGCAGGGCATTCATTCATTAATTGTTCGGGCATTAGTGTTGCATGAGGTCCTCCTGCAATAATAAATATTTCGGGAAAGTTTTTTCTTATTGCAGCAGCCATATCCATTGCGCTATATACCTTTGGTGTTACAATAGAAATGCCAATTGCTTTAATTTCTTTTTCATTAATAAAATCAAACAACTTTTGATAATTCAGGTTTTCCAGATTGTAATCAATAATAGAAATGTTATGATTCTCTTTTTTTAATATTGCAGCAATATATAGAATGCCTAATGGCGGATTGACAAAGGTAACAGTACCCGGAGGATTTATAAGCAGAATATTCATTTTTTTAAAAAAGATTTTGATTTTATTTTTTTTATTGTTGATTTGAGGTAATAATATCAGGATGCTTATTTAATATGTATAATTCATAAACTTTGTGAAACTTTGAAATAACCTTTGTGCAATTTGATGGTTGAAATTTTTTACCACAAAGTAACACAAAGTAGAGCGAAGCTAAATAACGATTTGTAATATTTTGTGAATTATTCAAGTTAAAAATTATCAATCTTACATCTTACTATATAAATAAATCTAAAAAAATCATAAATAATATTTTTTAATAATATTTTTTAATTTATTTTTGATATTAACAAAAAATTTTAATTTTACAGTAAATATTAATAAAAGCAAAAGTAAATTTTTTTCATAAATAAATTAATTAAATGACAGTAAAACTTGAGCACCCTTTAAAGTATTATTTAAAGAAGCATTTTGGATTTGATAGTTTTAAAGGACAACAGGAAGCAGTAATTAAAAACCTGCTTGAAGGGAAAGATGCATTTATTATAATGCCTACGGGTGGAGGAAAATCAATGTGTTATCAATTGCCTGCACTGGTTGTTAAAGGAACGGCAATAGTTGTTTCCCCTCTGATATCTTTGATGAAAAATCAGGTTGACGCAATGAGGGGATTCGGCTCTGAAACCGGAATTGCTCATTTCCTCAATTCTTCGTTAACAAAAACCGAAATTGCCGAAGTGAAAAATGATTTGACTTCAGGTAAAACAAAACTTCTTTATGTTGCTCCCGAATCGCTGACTAAAGAGGCAAATGTAAAATTCTTAAAAACAATTAACATTTCTTTTTATGCAATAGATGAAGCTCATTGTATTTCTGAATGGGGACATGACTTCAGACCTGAATACAGAAGATTGCGTCCGATAATAGATAAAATAGGAAAGAAAGTTCCTGTAATGGCTCTTACTGCAACTGCTACACCAAAAGTTCAGCAGGACATACAAAAAAATATGAGAATGTTGAATGCAAGAGTTTTTAAGGCATCATTCAACAGACCTAATTTATATTACGAAGTTCGTCCCAAGCATAATGTAAATAAAGAAATAATAAGATACATTAAAAACAATATGGGCAAATCGGGCATAATTTATTGCCTCAGCAGAAAAAAAGTTGAAGAATTTGCCGAAACACTTCAGGTTAACGGAATCAGAGCACTTCCATATCATGCCGGACTGGAACCGGAAATCAGGAGAACTACACAGGATAAATTTTTAATGGAAGATATTGATGTGATTGTAGCAACAATTGCATTTGGAATGGGCATTGACAAACCTGACGTGAGATATGTCATACATTATGATATACCTAAAAGTCTGGAAGGATACTATCAGGAAACCGGTCGTTCGGGAAGAGATGATGGAGAGGGCGTATGTATAGCATTTTACAGCTATGATGATATTCAGAAACTCGAAAAATTTTCTAAGGGAAAACCTGTTGCCGAACAGGAAATCGCAAAACAATTACTTCTCGAAACGGTTGCTTATGCCGAATCATCAGTATGCCGAAGAAAACAACTTCTTCATTATTTCGGTGAGATATATACAGAAGAAAATTGCCAGAGTTGTGACAATTGCTTGCATCCGAAAGCAAAATTTGAAGGAAAAGAATATGTTGCTATTTTTATTGAAGCAGTTATTGCCGTTAAGCAACAGTTCAAAGCCAAACATATTATTAATATTATTATCGGAAAGAATTCATCAACTATAAAATCGTATAAACACAATAAACTTGAAGTATTCGGTAAAGGTGATGATAAGGACGAAAAATTCTGGAATGCTGTAGTTCGTCAGGCATTGATTGCTCGCTTATTATCAAAAGATATTGAAAACTACGGTTTGCTGAAAGTTACAAAAGAGGGAACGGAATTTTTGAAAAATCCGTATTCAATCATGCTTACTCATGACCACGATTATGAAAAAAGTGAAGAAGATGACTTTTTTGATGAATCCGGTGGACAGAAAACAAGCACTACCGACCGTACACTTTTTGCAATGCTGAAAGATTTGAGGAAAAAAATCTCAAAGAAAGAAAATCTTCCGCCATTTGTGATTTTTCAGGACCCCTCGCTCGAAGACATGGCAATTCAATATCCTATTACACTCGATGAATTAAAACAGATAACAGGCGTTGGTGTCGGCAAAGCAGCAAAATATGGCAAACCTTTTATTGAACTTATTGCCAAGTACGTTGAAGAAAACGAAATAGAACGACCTATGGATATGGTTGTTAAATCGGTTATTAATAAATCGGGACTTAAAGTTTTTATTATTCAAAGCATCGACAGGAAAGTTGCTTTCGAAGATATTGCAAGTGCAAAAGGAATTACGCTGGAAGAACTTTATAATGAACTTGAGAGCATTGTGGCTTCGGGAACAAAATTAGACCTCGATTATTTTATAAACAGGTATATTGATGTAGAACATCAGGAAAATATATTTAAATATTTTAAAACAGCCGAATCCGATTCAATAGAATTAGCTATAAAGGAATTGGGCGAAGATGAATACACTGAAGAAGAAATAAGAATTATGAGAATAAAATTTATTTCGGAATACGGAAATTAAAATAGTTTAAAGTTTAAAGTTAAAAAAACACAGTAGTTCCACTGAATAAATTTAATACAAGTTAGCTTATTTGAAATAAACCCGTAGGGTTTAAATGTTAATAGCCCCGTGCTTTAGCACGGGGTAAATAAATATCACGTGGTTAGCGTCGCAAGCAGAAAAATAAATTAATTGTTGAAATGTATTGTGCGACGCAAGGTAGGGAATATATAAACAAAAGATAAGTAATATTAAAAGTAGTTTTCAGTTTGAAGTTTACAGTTTAAAATTAAAAAAAATGAACAAGCTATTAATTGCAATAAACATTGTGCTGGCGGTTTTTGTGGTTATTATTTTTGCTTTGTTGCTAAAAGCAAAAAAACAACCTGCTGAAGAAACTTCTAAAATTTCCATATCATCAGATAATACTGTTGTTTATGTGAACAACGATTCGATAAACGAAAAATATTCGTTTATGCTTGATACAAAAAAGAATCTTGAGGAAATGGAAAAACAAATGCGTTCACAATATGAAGCAAAAGCAAGGCAATTTCAGAATGAATATGAATCTTATCTTAAAAAAGGAGCATCATTGTCTTTGGCAGAGCAAAAGAAAACCGAAGCTATGCTTCAGGAAAAACAAAAAAATATAATGCAACTCGACCAAGAGCTGAGCTCAAAATTCACTGACGAAACTCAAAAAATGAATACTGTAATTCACGATACGGTTACTGCCTTTTTAAAAAGATTTAACAGAAATAAAAATTATACATACATTTTCGGGTATACTCCCGGTTTGGTCATTCTGTATGCTAATGAAAAATTAGATATTACAAAAAAAGTTCTTACCGGTTTGAATGAAGAATATAAAAAATGGAAAATTAAAAATTAGGAATTAATTTCTCGATTTCACTTTTTTTTAATGTTGCTTTGCTGCCTTTAAATAGTGTTTGTCCATAAAGTCGAGAGTTTCGTTCGGAATGTCCGAGTTCGAGGCTTTTGAAGTTTTAAAAATCAGGAGTTTACTGTAGTAAATGACTGGTTTTTAAAACGAGAGTAACGAAGAAATCGGACATTATGGACAAACTCTAAATAATATCGTTTTCAAAATTCATGCGTAATTTATTAATATATATATTAAAGTACAATTTTATAATACTTTTTATAGGGTTGGAAATTTTATGCTTCTCGCTGATTGTTCGTAATAATTATTATCAAAGAGCCATGTTTTTTAATTCTTCAAATGTAATGGTTGGTTATGTTTATTCGAAATATGCAAATGCTGTAGAGTATTTTAATTTAAGAAAATTAAACGAACAGCTTGCAGAAGAGAACGCAAAACTTCGTTCAGCTTCAGGGAATTCATATTCTTTTATAAATAAAAAAATATTTTCGGTAAAAGATTCTGTTTTAAGGCAGGAATACAGCTACATATCGGCAAAAGTTATAAATAATTCCGTTTCGAAACACAGCAATTTTATTACTATAAACAAAGGCAGAAAAGAAGGTGTTCGTCCCGACATGGCTGTAATCTGTGCTCAGGGAATTGTTGGAATAGTTAATGAGGCATCTGATAATTTTGCTTCTGTTATTTCATTTCTGCACAAGGATGTAAAAATAAGTGCAAAAATTAAAAAAAGAGGAGCATTCGGTTCGTTGTTTTGGGATGGTAACAATATAGAAATTGCAACATTAAAAGATATTTCAAATCATGTTAAAATAAGTATTGGTGATACAATTGTTACAAGCGGTTATTCA
Source organism: Bacteroidales bacterium (assembly GCA_041671145.1). Taxonomy (NCBI): domain Bacteria; kingdom Pseudomonadati; phylum Bacteroidota; class Bacteroidia; order Bacteroidales; species Bacteroidales bacterium. Next base: position 108,005 of record JBAZBZ010000007.1, read on the forward strand.
GTGATGTTTCCGGAGGGAATTATTATAGGAACCGTTGTTTCATTCCGAAGTCCTCCAACTGAAACTTTTTATAGGATTTATGTTAAGCTTTCAACAGATTTCACTAGGATTAAATATGTATATGTCGTTAATAGTTTGATGAGAAATGAAGTTAAAGAATTAGAAAAAACAAATAATGACAGATACAATAACTAAAAATATTGTTCGCTTCATAGTATTAATACTTTTTCAGGTATTAATACTTAATAATATTCTTCTCGGCGGATATATAAATCCTTATTTATATATTGTTTTTATTTTAATGCTACCATTCAGAACGCCCAACTGGCTGTTGCTTATATTTTCGTTTGCAATGGGTATAAGTATTGACATGTTTTCGGATACAATAGGGATGCATGCGGCAGCTTGCTTGTTTGCAGCGTTTATTCGTCCATTTACAATAAATTATGTTTATACAAAAGATGATTATGAATATATCACGCAGCCCTCAGTTAAAGATATGGGTTTATATTCTTTTCTTACTTATGCCGCAATTATTACTTTTGTTCATCATTTTGCACTTTTTTATATTGAAGCTTTTAGATTTGCCGATTTCTTTTCAACATTGTTAAGAGTTATTCTCAGCTCTTTATTTACAATTGTTTTAATTATTATAACCCAGTATGTTTTTGTGAAAGAGAAAAAAAAGAAATAATTCCTCTGATTGTTGAAAATATTATTGATTAAATCACAGGTTTTTATTATTTTTGAAACCCTTTTATAAAAATAATAATAAAAAACTCTAAAATTCTTTTGTATTCAATCAACTAAGAGTATATATCAACACGTTTTAATATTAAAATAAATGTACTGAAAATATTATAAGGAAAATCGAAATATTAATTTTATTAAAACCAGAAAGTGATTATTTAAAATGACAAAGCAGGAACAAGAAAATAATAGTGGAAGTAAAAAGAGGATGCAGAAAAAAAGCACCGCTACGCAACAAATATTGGAACATGGAAAACTTCAACCTCAGGCTGTGGATTTGGAAGAAGCTGTACTTGGAGCTATGATGCTTGAGAAAGACGCATTAACATCCGTAATCGATAAATTACGGCCTGAATGTTTTTATAATGATAATCACAAAAAAATATATCAATCAATACTTCGTCTGTTTTCAAGGTCGGAGCCTGTGGATATTTTAACGGTTACAAACGAGCTTAAACAAATAGGAGAGCTGGAAGCAGTTGGCGGTCCGTATTATGTTACTCAGCTTACAAACAGAGTGGCTTCTTCTGCAAATATCGAATATCATGCAGGTGTTATTATTGAAAAATACATTCAGCGCGAACTTATCAGCATATCCGGTAATATTATCAACAAAGCTTATGAAGATACGACCGATGTTTTTGATTTGCTTAATGAAGCTGAAAAAAATCTTTTTGCAGTTAGCGAAATCAATTTAAGGCGCACACATGAAGATATTTCTTTACTTATAAATAAAGCCATTGAAGAAATGCAGAATGCCGGTACCAAGGGAAATAACCTTAGCGGCATTCCTTCGGGTTTTGTTGATTTGGACAGGGTAACTGCCGGATGGCAAAGATCCGACCTTATAATTGTTGCATCGCGACCTGGAATGGGTAAAACGGCATTTTCATTAACCATGGCAAGGAATATGGCTATTGAACATAATATCCCTGTTGCTGTTTTTTCACTTGAAATGTCGGCAACGCAGTTAGTAATGCGTTTGATATCAAGTGAAGCAGAAATATCTTCCGATAAGCTTAGAAGGGGAGATTTGCAGCAATACGAATGGGAGCAATTGCATTCAAAAATAAAACAACTTGCTGATGCCCCTATTTTTATTGATGATACACCCGCATTGTCAATATTTGAACTTCGTGCAAAATGCCGGAGATTAAAAGCCCAAAAAGACATCCAGCTTGTTGTTCTTGATTACTTGCAACTTATGTCTGCGTCTGGAGATTCAAGGAATTTTAACAGAGAACAGGAAATAAGCGGTATTTCAAGAGCTATTAAAAGCTTGGCAAAAGAACTCGACATTCCGATAATTGCCCTTTCTCAATTGAGTCGTGCTGTAGAAACCCGAAGTTCAAGTAAAAGACCAATTCTTTCCGACCTCAGAGAATCAGGTGCTATAGAACAGGATGCTGACATTGTTATGTTTATTTATCGCCCTGAATATTATAAAATAGCTGGAAATGAAGCCGGAGAATTACCACAGGGATATTCGGAACTGATAATTGCAAAACACAGAAATGGAGCATTGAAAGATATTACAGTACGCTTTATTGATAAATTTGCTAAATTTACTGATTTGGAATCGCAGGACTATGATTTGTCAGGAATTATAGCAACTGATGAAGAACCAAGAGTTACAAAAACTTTTCCTTCAAAAATGAATGAACAAGAAAATTAAACGGATAATCAACCTTTTTAGTTTGTAAAATAATTAAAAGTGTTTGTCGTTTGTGGTTTGCGGTTGTTTTATTGTTAAATTGTCGAATTGCTGAAATAACTTCGACATTCGACATTTGTTATTCGATGTTCATTATTTTTTATGCTATATTATGGACAAATTCTAATTACTTTTGGCAAATGACAATTGACTTATTTCTCTTAAATCGAAAATAGTTTTGTTTAATGGGTATTTTTAAAAAAATATTATTTGGTATTATTCTTTTTTCTGTATTATCATCTAAAGCGTCATATATTCTCATACCTATGGATAATGTTCAGAAAGACCATTTGAAAGCTTATGGCATTGCATACTGGATTTTGAAAAACAATGTTGAAATAAAGTGGTTGCTGAATTACAGAGGAGGAAGTTTTTTATTTAAGGACATAAAAGAATTTGAATCGGAATGTGTTATCAGAGGAGTTTCTTTTGATATTATAGCCGATGTTCAAGCGGAAGCTATAATTCAGGAAATATCAAATCCCGAAATTAATCAGGATGTTGTAAAGCTCGAAAAAGCACCCAAAATAGCAGTTTATTCACCAAAGAATAAACTTCCGTGGGATGATGCCGTTACGCTTGTCCTTACTTATGCCGAAATTCCTTATGATATTGTTTTTGACGAAGAAGTCATGCAAGGTAAATTACCATTATATGATTGGCTTCACCTTCATCATGAGGATTTTACAGGACAATACGGAAAATTCTGGGCTGCATACCAGAATGCGCCGTGGTACATTGAAGATGTGAGAACAAACGAGGAAACTGCAAGAAAATTGGGGTTTAATAAAGTTTCACTATGTAAACTTGCAGTTGCGAAAAAAATCAGAGATTTTGTTGCAGGCGGAGGATATATGTTTGCCATGTGCTCTGCAACCGATACGTATGACATTGCTCTTGCTGCCGATGGTATTGATATTTGTCAGTCAATGTTCGATGGCGACCCATCCGATAAAGAGATGCAGAAGAAACTTAATTATGATAACTGTTTTACATTTACTGATTTTACTATAAGCGATAATCCATTTGCTTATGAACACTCAAATATAGATGTAAGCAACACAAGAAAAGTGCAGCAAAGCGATGACTTGTTTACTTTATTTGATTTCTCTGCTAAATGGGATCCTGTTCCCACAATGCTTTGCCAGAGTCACGAAAAAGTGATAAAAGGATTTATGGGGCAGACAACCGCTTTTAATAAAAATTATGTTAAAACCAGTGTGTTAATTATGGGCGAGAATAAATCGGCTAATGAAGCAAGATACATTCATGGCGAGTTTGGTAAAGGAACATTTACATTTTATGGAGGGCACGACCCTGAGGATTATAAGCATTTTGTCGGCGACCCTAAAACAGATTTAAGCTTGCACCCCAATTCACCGGGATATAGATTGATATTAAATAATGTTCTTTTCCCGGCAGCAAGAAAGAAAAAACAAAAAACTTAATGGGTATCTCAAAAAAAAATCCGTATCTCATCGTTGGACTTCGAAATCCAAATTCTCATTAACGGAAAGTTAACTCCGGTTTGAATTTCTTGTCCGCCTCGATATCCGAATTTTTAGAAATACCCAAAAATAAAATATATTTGATTTTTAATTTGCAAAAATATAATATCTTTAAACAATAAACTGAAAATTGAATGAAAAGAAGTTCCGACAACAACTCGTCGAAACTAAAAACTGAGAACTGAAAACTAAACAATGAGTGAAGAAATTTTAAAAGCGTTGATGCAGTTATTTGCTATTATTTCCAGGCAAACCGGCGGACTTGGCATTAAGGAGCTTGAATATGTTCATTCGTTTTTGAAAGAACAACTTAATGAAAGCACTTTTGAGGAATATTTTGTTTTGTTTGATAGATATATAAGTGAAATTGAAGTTGAAGAACCGGAACCCCCTGAATGTACAATAAAAAGCATTCAGAAAATAAAAAGTATTTCCGATAAAATAAACGAAACCCTTTCATACAAACAAAAAGTTATAGTTTTAATTCGTATAATTGAATTCGTATGCTCAGGTAAAAGAAAGATTAAGCAATGTTTGCCCATTGTAGAAACAATAGTTGATGTATTTAAAATCAGCCGGGCAGAATTTAATATAATTAAATCTTTTATAAACTTTAAAAAAGGTGATGATTTTTCTTTAATCGACCACAAAGAATTTTTAATAATTGGCAACAAAGTTTTAGAAAACAAAAAGAGCAAAAGTATTGTAATAAATGAGTTGTTAACCGAAATTGTTATTTTGAAAATCAGCAGTGCTGATTTATTTGTATTTAAATTTATAAGTGGCAGGGAAGTATTTCTAAATGGATTACAAATTAAAAAAAACAAAATATATTTACTGGCAAAAGGAAGTATAATAAAAACCCCTAAAACCAATCCGATATTTTTTCCGGTTATTTCCGCCAGATTTTATGAAGATACAATCGAATCTCCAATTTCTTTCGAAGTAAACGATTTGGAATTTGTTTTTAAAGACGGTTATAAAGGATTGCATAATGTTAATTTCAGTGAAACATCAGGAAACCTTTGCGGAATAATGGGTTCAAATGGAGCAGGAAAAACAACATTGTTGAATGTATTGTGTGGTATGGAAACTCCTTCGAATGGAGAAATATTGATTAACGGAATAAATGTTCATAAAGAAAAAGACAAATTAAAAGGAGTAATCGGGTTTGTTCCACACGATGATATGCTGATTGAAAATTTAACTGTCTTCGAGAATTTATATTATAATGCCAGTTTGATTTTTAAAGACCTTTCAGGAAAGGAAATAAAAGAAAAAGTTTTAAGTATTATCCATAATCTTGAATTAACTCATATAAAAGATTTTAAAGTTGGGAGTCCTTTAAATAAAAGAATAAGTGGGGGAGAAAGAAAAAAACTTAATATAAGTTTGGAATTATTGAGAGAACCCTCAGTTTTATTTATTGATGAACCTACCTCAGGACTATCATCACGCGATACCGAAAATGTGATGGAAATACTGAGAGAGCAAACAATAAAAGGAAAACTTGTATTTGTTATTATTCATCAACCGGCATCCGATATTTTTAAAATGTTCGACAGCATACTTATAATGGATACCGGCGGATACCCGATTTACTTTGGAAATCCTATTAATGCTGTAATGTATTTCAAGAAAAAAGCAAATCAGCTTAATAGTGATATTGGCGAATGTTTTGCCTGCGGTAATATAAATGTTGAAAATATTTTCAGTATAATTGATGCCCGTACTGTTGATGAATTCGGTAGATTTTCAAGACATAGAAAAATAAAACCGAAAGAATGGAATAACCTATATAATAAAGAAGTTGAAGTTAATAAAAATCATAAACAGAAAGAACAAACAAAAATAAATAACTCTCTTCCGGAAATATTAAAAATTCCTAACCGCTGGAAACAATTTTTGGTTTTCTTCAAAAGAGATATATATTCTAAATTATCAAACAGACAGTATGTTTTAATAAATCTGCTCGAATCACCTATTATAGCATTTATTATTGCTTCAATAGTTTACTATGTGGGTAATTCAGATAATAGTAAATATATTTTCAGGGAGAACGATAATCTTGTTGCTTACATTTTTACTTCAGTAATATTTATTATTTTTCTTGGTTTGAGTGTTAGTGCCGAAGAAATTTTCAGAGACAGGAAAATTTTAAAAAGAGAAGAATTTCTGAATCTAAGCAGGACAAGCTATTTAATTTCAAAAGTAATGATTTTATCAATAATTTCAGCAATACAAAGTTTTTTGTTTGTAATTGTTGGTAATTATATAATAGGCATAAGAGATATGTATTTTTCTTACTGGCTGGTGCTTTTCGTTGTTTCATTAAGTGCCAATATGATGGGACTTAATCTTTCCGCATCGTTTAATTCAGTTGTAAACATATATATAGTTATTCCTTTTCTTGTTATTCCGCAATTGATATTAGCAGGTGCGGTTTTTAATTTCGATAAAATAAACAGCATTATCGGTGGTGGCAAAGAAAATGTTCCAATTATTGCCGAATTTATGCCGTCGAAATGGGCATTTGAAGCATTGATTGTTGAACAATTTACAAAAAATAAATATGAAAAACCATTGTATTTATTCAATAAAGCCGAAAGCGAACTCAATTACAAAAATGTTTATTATTTGCCCGAATTAAAAGCTATTATTGATAAATATGAAGTTGAAACCAAAGTAAACAAATCAACTCAACCAATAGCTAAAAAAGATTTAAAGTTGCTTAAAGATGAATTGACATCGGAAACGAAAAAAGTTCCACAAATAAAATTCGGTTATTTGAATAAATTAAACTTGCAAAATTTCAACAATGAAATAGCTGATAGTACATATTCATATATTGATAAATTACAAAATTATTACAAAACGAAATTCAATCATGTTAATTCAAATAAAGACAAATTTGTTGATTCATTACAAAAAAAATATTCTAAACGACTCGAATATATAAATTCTTATGATGAAAACTACAATAGAAGTTTAAGCTATTTTGCTCAAAATACTTTTGCCGAAAAACCTATAGTTCATATTAACAACCGACTTGTTCAGAAAATTGACCCCATATACAAAGACCCTCAGAAATTAAGTTATTTTAATTACTGCACACATTTTCTTGCCCCCCGGAAATATTTTATGGGACGCTTTTGGAATACATATTTTGCTAATATTATTACCATTCTGGGTTTCACTTTAATTTTATATGTAACTTTATATCTTGAAACTATAAATTTAATATTAAATTTTTTTGATAAAATAAAATTGTATATATTGCGACTTGAAATAATAAGAAAATATCTAAAAAAATAAATTTATGAACATAATAAAAACATTTACATTGGTATTATTAGTAGTAACTATTTTTTCATGTAACTCGGAAAAGCCAAAAGAAGTTAGTGAAATATTGGCAGATTCGCTGATAAATCCAAAGCCTCCTGTTTCTGAAAATCAGATTAAAGAAATGATAACTGCAATTCCAAACCCAATGGAAATGGCTTTAATACTTAAAAGTTCGGGATTCACATATTCCGATAGTTTTATTAATTCTTATCTGAATATAAAAAATTATACTACAAATTATCAAAAAGCACTTAATATCGGTGTTTACGGAACCGACTTGGTTTTTATGAACATAAACGATAAAACATCATCTGCTGTTTCTTATATTGACAATATTAAAGAACTTGCCAATGCAATAAAAGTAGGACAGTTTTTCGACCATAAAACTCTGACTCGTTTAAATGAAAATAGTAAAAATATTGACTCGGTTTTGTATATTACAAGTTCAGGGTTCGACAAAATGACACAATATCTTCAGGAACAAAACAGGAATAATTTAAGTATACTCATTGGTGTTGGAACGTGGGTTGAAAGCATGTACTTTGCTTTGAAATTTCAAACTGCAAAAGACCAGAAAATGATAATTGAAAGAATAGGTGAACAAAAAGTTGTCGTTGATAAAATAGTATATTTGCTATCAATTTTTAAAAATAATGAAGATTTTAAAAGTACTTATGACGATTTTGAAAAACTGAAAAAGGAATATGATAATGTAAAAATTACATATACAAATTCCGCTCCTACAAAAAAAGTGGTTGGAGGTAATCTTTCAATTCAGGACAACAGCACAAGTACAGTTAGCATCAGCAAGGAATGCACTAACAATATTACCAAAGTAATAGATGAAATTCGTAATAAAATTATCAGTTAAAAGCATGAAAAAAATATTTTTTTTAATATCGTTTGCAGTTGGCTTGTTCGCATCAGGACAGGTTCTTGCACAATGTGGTGACGAACTTCTTGATATATGTTATTCCAAAATAGGCGATTATAAATATATCAAAAGTTATCCGATAAGAATAAAGAAATCAAGAAAAGGCGAACCTCCTATTGTTGCCAAGTATGCTGTGGTGTTAAACGGAGGTGTTAAATATAAAATTGTTGGATGTAATGCGAGTGACATGGAAGGAAAAGTTGTTATTTCACTTTATAACGGAGATTCAATGATAGGTGCAACTTATGATTATAACACAGGTAAAGAATATCCGGGAATAGAGTTTGAATGTAAAAAATCAGGCGTTTATTATTTATCGTTTTATTTCAGAGACGGGAAAGAAGGTTGTGCTATTTGCATACTCGCACAAAAGTAATTATAAAATAATTTTAATGAAATATTTAAAGAAGTGGTTTTATTTTGCCACTTTTTTTTAATTATAAAAGATATGATACAAAGAATACAAAGCATCTATTTGTCGGCAGTAGTTGCAATAATCGTACTTATGTTTTTTCTTCCTATAATAAACATTGAACTAAATGGTAAACATTATATTTTGGAACTAATCGGTGTTGTGCAAAACACAAATGGCAACAGCTTTGACTTTTTATATGTAATTCCTCTTTTCTGTATTTCAGCTTTTGTGGGTTTATTGTCATTTATTACAATTTTTCTTTTCAAAAAAAGACCGGTGCAAATTACAATATGTAAAATAAATTTCATTTTTAATCTAATACTGATATTGCTTGTTTTTTATTTTTATCCCGACATAATAATTAAAAATAAACTTGGAAGCAACGTAATTTGCAATTTCTCCATAGGAGCTGTATTGCCTTTGCTCAACATGATTTTATTATTACTTGCCAACAAGGCAATCCGCAAAGACGAAAAAATAGTTAAAGAATCAAACAGGATAAGATAAAGTATAATTTCCATTTCTGCTTTTATGAACAGTGCTGTAGTTCTCTAAAATAGAAACATTTTTCGGCAAGCGGGTATCTTTTAATGAATCACTGAATTATGATTTTTTTCTGCAGAGTTGTTTTTGCAGTATTAATTTCAAGAATGTAAATTCCTTTTGCAAAAGAAGAAACATCAATGCTTTGAGCAATATTTGCAGTTGAATTTAAAATTTCTTTATAAATAGTTTTTCCAATAATATTTTTTAATATAATATTAATTTTACTTGCTGAATTTAGAATTAAATCCACATTTAAAACTTCATTTGCAGGGTTTGGATAAACCGAAAGGAATTTCAAATCATTTAATTTTTCTTCTATTCCTGTATTGGTAGTATAAACTAATTTCCATCCTTGCTTTGTAACCGAACCATTTGTATAGAATTTTAATTTTATTCTTTTAGTGTTGCAAACCAAATCCTGCGGAATTGTTGAACCGGAATATGTTATTATTTTCTGATTTGGCAATACTCCCGCATTCCATACTTCAAGTTTATCATTTGTAAGTTCCGTATCAAATTCAAGAAAATGCAAGATTATTGATTGCGGAATATTTGATGGCTTAATATCCCACACACAAGATGAATTATCTCCATAATTATATATGCCGCTTCCATCTTCAACAGTATCTGTTGCGGCAGTCAGAGATTGGATGCCGCTGCAATGTGCTGGTTCAACTTTAAGTACAATATTTCTGAAAGGGTCGAACAATACATTATCGGTTTTTTTTGCAAAATTAAATGAAAAAGTTTGATTGTTTGTGTCGTTCATAACTTTTACAATTGTATCGGACAAATCAGTAAATGTTATTTGCAGTTCAGCAGGCATTTTGAAAAATGGAGGATTTGTTTGTGTCTGGTTAATTATAAATTTCACATTCCAGTTTGCTGTCCCGACACTGTCAATAGAATAAGCATTTGCATATGCAGGATGATTGGGCTTATAAATCCACTGGTTAAAAAACCAATGTAAATTTTGTCCGCTGACGCTTTCGGCTTTGGTAATAAAATCAGTCATAATAGCATTATCGTATTTGAAATTCGTATCGGCAGAATATTCTTTGAGAAATTTAAAAAATAATGAATCACCGATAACATATCTCAACATGTGCAAAACACAAGCACCTTTATCGTAAGTAATTGCAGTATTAAATAAAGTAGTAGTATTGGGGGTATTAACTGCCCATGATGAATCGTAAATAGGCCATCCAGGATTTGAACTTAAGTAATCATCCGCTGTTGAATTAATATTTGTTTTATATGAGTCGTAACCGCCTGTATGTTCTTTCCAGAGCGATTCGCAGTATGTCGCAAATCCTTCGTTTAATGAAATATCGGCCCATGTACCACAGGTAATCATGTCGCCAAACCACTGATGCGCAAATTCGTGTGCGAGCAATCCTTCATCCCAGCAATTGGGGCATAAGCTTGTCAATGTCTGATTTTCCATACCGCCCCAGATAAAATCGTCGTTTAAAGTTGCAAAGCCGTTTTTCTCAAATGGATGTTCACAGAATGTTTGTGAATAATAAGTTGTCATATCGCCAATAATATTTTCCATTGGTTTTGGATTCTCTCCGTTGTTGTAATAAAACCTCATCGGAACACTGTCGTTAGGATTTGATACTTTGTGCCAGTATACTATATCAAGATTATAATCTGCTTTTGATGTTATTATTGCCAGATAAGTTGCAAGCGGGTCACTGCTTTTCCAGTGATAATAAATTGTATCGGCAATTATTGTAGAATCGACAAGTTTTCCGTTTGAAGCGAGTTTAACATTTCCGGGAACTTTTGCAGTAAGCTCGAATGTTGCTTTATCTGAGGGCTTATCCCAGCATGGATACCATTTTCTTGCTCCTTCGGGTTCACAATCGGTAAAAACGAAACCTCCGTTTGCATAAAAAGCATTATCGGAAATATTTTTATGTTGATAATATATTTTTACCTGAACGGTATCTCCGGAATTGTACGTTTTGTCAAGAATTATTGAAAGTGTATCCAAAGTGTGACTGAACGATATTCCTGCTAAAGATACAGAGTCAATTTGTAATGAAGTGTTGATGGCATTTAATTTTATCAGGTTTAAAGAAGAACTCACTTTGAAAGTTATTGTATTACTTCCCGAAAATGTTTTAGGATAAGGATTGATATAGCAATTATACAAATCCAGATTAAGGTTATAATGCAATACATAGAATGAGTGTTTTGGCGAATTCGGAGACCTGTCAATATTAAAAAGACCTTTGCTATGAGTTTTTTTATAAGAACAATATTCTGCACCACTCATTTTTCTCATATCCTGGGAAAACAATACTCCCTGAAAAATATAAATTATAAAAATCGAAATAAAAAAATATTTCATAATAAAGATAGATTTAAAAAGGGTTAGTGCGTTGTCAAATTTAAGATATTAAAAATCAAAAGTCAAATAATACTTGCAAACGAATATTACTTTATGGAATTTCGGTTTTTTTAAAACTATTGAGATATATTTTTAATCAGATTTATATTTGTCGTAGATGCAGTCACAAAAATATTTTTCTTACCGCAAAGCAGCGAAGACGCTGAGATTAAAATATTTATTTTACAGTTCTTTGCGGGGTTACTTTTTTTTATTTTTAATTTCGTTCTTTAAAAATTGCTCAATTTGTTCAACTCCGATTCGTTTGGCAATTATTTGTTTTTTATTATTTAAAATATAAACCACAGGAGTGCTGAAAATGTCATAAAGTTCTTTGTAATAATACCTGCCGTTTAAGTCCATTCCGTTAAACAAATTCATCTTTTTTTCTCTGATAAATTTTTTCCATTCTTTCACATCACTTCCCGTACAAATGGTAAGCACCTCAGCGTTGATATTTTCTTTTTTTAATTTTTCGTTGAGTTCAACAAAGTGTGGGAGTTCTTTCTGACAATGTCCGCAGCTTGGTTCCCAGAATATCTGAATAAGAAAATCGGCTTTAATATCGTAGTTTGAAATATTTTGCCCCGAAGTGTCCTGTATAATCAAGAATGGTGCAGGGTTGCCTAGTAGAAGGGGTTTGAGAATTCTTGCTCTGTCAATAACTTTGGCAAGAGATGCCGAATCAACCCAAAACGCCTGTCCTGTTTGATAATATTTTTCAATCATGTGAACAAAAACAGCGTCCATGCCCATCACAGGGGAACGTTCGGAATTGTAAGTTAGATAATATACCGTGTATTTAAATAATTCTTTGCTTCCTTTTGTTTTTTCAATAACAATATCACTCTCCTTAATAATTGAATCAGGGATTTGTAAAACAACATTTTTAAAAAAATAATCAAGTTTTGAATGATATATAGGAGTTCTTACAATTCTTTCATCATTAAAATCAATATTGTCAAAATAATGTGTTTTATAATAAAAATACTGAAAATTAGAATCAATACTGCCATTGGGAAGTTTTGGAGGAGCAGGAATTTTAATTTCATTTTGCGATTTAAGGACTTTCACAAAAAGGTCATTAGGATATTTTCCCATCAGATTATTAATGTGACTTTCCACTTCATTATCTATTCCTTTAATTTTATCTTTAATAGCTATAGAATCTTCTTTGGTTTTTACTTTCTTCTGAATTAATTTCAATGAGTCCAATGATTTTCTTTTACTATTAACAAATTTTATATAATCATAAAAACGCGTGTTTTCGGGAGAACCTTTAATTTTAATGTTTTTAACCGAATGCGATGTATCGGCTGAAAATGAAAAATTAGGTTTATCGGTTATAATTATTTCAAAATAACTTTTATTCGGAAGAATAATTATATAAATCCCTTCAGGAAGTTTTTTGTTTTTTTTAAAAAAAAGATTGCCTTTAGAATCAACCCTCGCACTATCCTGTATATACTGCTTATCTCCGTAATAGTTTGCCAGATAGCAAACGGTATCTTTCAAACCTTTTATTTGTATTTTAATGTTATATGAATCCTTCTGGGCAAAAAGGCAGTTTGAAATTGAAATTGCCAGAATTAAAAATAAAAAATTCTTTATTTTTTTCATGGTGTAAAATATTTAATTAGATATTAGAGTTTATATAAGTTAATGTTTTATTAAAATATTCAAACAAATTTTTAAACATTAAATTTTTTCAAACCGTCAAAGTCGAGAGTTGAAAAATAGTCGTCAATTGTTTCTGCTTTTCTTATTTGAACGACATCACCGTTTTCTCTCAATAAAAGTTCGGCGGAGCGTAATTTCCCGTTGTAATTAAATCCCATGGCATGCCCGTGTGCTCCTGCATCGTGAATAACCACAATATCGTCTGGTTCAAGTTCAGGTAAAAGTCGGTTGATAGCAAATTTATCGTTGTTTTCGCAGAGGGAACCGGTAACATCATACATGATGTTATGTTGCAGATTTTCTTTTCCTAAAACCGAAATATGATGATAAGCACCATACAAAGCAGGTCTCATGAGGTTTGCCATGCATGCATCAAGTCCTGCGTATTTTTTATAAGTATCTTTAATATGCAGAACTTTTGAAACTAAATATCCATAAGGACCTGTAATAACTCTTCCACATTCGAGAAAAACTTTCATCGGCGCAAGTCCGTTTGCAGCAATTAATTCCTTATAATAATTTTGTACTCCTTTGCTAAAAACATTTATATCAACTTCCGATTCTTCGGGTTTATATGGAATTCCTACTCCTCCTCCAAGATTCGCAAATTCGAAACGAATGTTTAATTTCTTGGAAAGAGCAACAACAACTTCAAATAAAATTTTAGCAGTATCAATAAAATATTCAACATCAAGTTCGTTTGAAGCAATCATTGTGTGAATGCCGAAACGCTTCACTCCTTTATCGCGCATTATGCGATAGGCGCCGAATAAATGCTCGCGTGTGAGTCCGTATTTTGCTTCTTCGGGCTGTCCTATTATTGAATTTCCGTCTTTTAAAGAACCGGGATTATACCTGAAGCAAATTAAATCGGGAATTCCAGCATGCTTTTCAAGAAAAGGAATATGTGAAATATCATCAATATTAATAATTGCCCCAAGTTTTGTTGCTTTTACATATTCTTCAAAAGGAGTGTCGTTTGAAGTAAACATAATCGCTTCTCCTTTCATGCCGGTTCTTTCGGCAAGTTCAAGTTCCGCCAATGTACTGCAGTCAATTCCGAATCCTTCTGCTTTCAATATTGTCATCAGATATGGATTTGGCGTTGCTTTTATTGCAAAATATTCTTTAAATCCGACATTCCACGAAAAAGCATTGTTGAATTTTCTTGCATTCTGCTTCAAAGCTTTTTCATCATAAATATGAAAAGGAGTTGGATACTTCTCAATAATTTTCTGCAGTTGTTCCTTTGTAAACGGTATTTTTTTCTCAGTCATCGCTTTCTTTTAAAAGAATTGCAAATTTAATTATTTTATTTTTATACTTCAAAATTGTTCCATTGTTAAATTGTTAAATTGTTTTTTTATCTTTACACATATTGTTGATGCTAGATTTATAGCAAATCTGTCAATTAAATAATTTTATTTCAACAAAAGTTAAATTTTTAACTGTTTGTAGTATATTTCATGAAGAAATTAATTCGCCACTTAAAATACCCGAAGCAATTTCTCTCACTTCTCCTTCCATCATTATATTCCACGATTCATCAATTTCGATTTCCAGATTTCCGCCTTGCATTTCAACAGTGAGGTTGCGTTCGGTAAGATTTTTTTTCACCGCAACTGCAGCAACTGCACACGAAGAAGTTCCCGAAGACAAAGTGTAACCAGCTCCTCTTTCCCAAATAAGAATTTGTAATTTATTTTTTGATATTATTTTCGCAAACTGAACATTAATGCGATTTGGAAACATCGGATGATTTTCAATAAGCGTTCCGTATTTTCTTATTTCATTTTCATCCAGAATATCTTTTATTACCACACAATGAGGATTTCCGAC
This sequence comes from Bacteroidales bacterium, assembly GCA_041671145.1. Taxonomy (NCBI): domain Bacteria; kingdom Pseudomonadati; phylum Bacteroidota; class Bacteroidia; order Bacteroidales; species Bacteroidales bacterium. Next base: position 123,137 of record JBAZBZ010000007.1, read on the forward strand.
AGACACGCAATGTACAACATAATTCATATCGTCAACTTTAAGATTTTCTTCGAAACATTCGTTTTTAGAAAAATTAACGGGGATTTCGGATGCTTCGAAAACAGCTTTTCCTAGTTCGATTTTTACCATTGAAGCTTTTTCTTTGTTTTCTTCGGTTATCCATGCTTTTGCTGTTCCGCCTTTTGTTTCAATTGAAAATTCCTTTGCAGAAGAAAAATTATAATCATATAGATATTTTGAAAAAATTCTCAGTCCGTTGCCACTTTTTTCGGCTTCGGAACCATCGGGGTTGAAGATACGCAATCCGAAATCCGCATTGTCGGACGTAACTTTCAGAAGAATCCCATCTGACCCTATTCCGTATTGCATGCTGCATATTTTTATTATTTTTTCGGAATTTAATTTAAAATCAATATCTTCTGAATTTAATACAATATATGCATTTCCGATACCTTGTGATTTTACAAAAAAGTTTTTCATTTGTATTTTTCAATATTAAAAATTACTTGCAAAAATAACAAATCATTATATTTTTGATATAAAATATTGTGCTAAATATTGTAATTTTGCAAATAAATATATTTACATTTTTAAAAAGCAATATTCACATGGCATTAATTAACGAACATTATTTAAAATTAAAAGCAGGATATTTATTTCCTGAAATTTCACGTAGAGTTACTGTGTATGCAAAATCACATCCTGAAAAGAAAATCATAAGAATGGGCATAGGCGATGTTACTCAACCTTTGGTTCCTTCGGTTGTAAAAGCATTCCACGAAGGCGTAGAAGAAATGGGAAACATGAAAACATTTAAAGGATACGGACCGGAACAGGGGTATGATTTCCTTCGCGAAGCAATCGCAAAAAACGATTATCAGCTTAATAAAATAAATATTTTTTCGGAAGATATTTTTATTTCCGATGGTTCAAAATGCGATACAGGCAACATTCAGGAAATTTTCGGACACGAAAATAAAATTGCAATTTGCGACCCTGTGTATCCTGTTTATGCTGATACTACAGTTATGGCAGGGAAAACAGGCATTTGTAGTGAGGACGGATATTTTGAGAATATTATTTATATGCCATGTACTGAGGAAAATGATTTTATTCCACAACTCCCAAAAAGTAAACCCGATTTGATTTTTTTATGTTTTCCCAATAATCCGACAGGAGCAGTTGCAACCAAAGAAGTATTAAAAAAATGGGTTGATTATGCGTTGGAAAATAAAAGTATAATTTTTTTCGATGCGGCTTATGAAGCATTCATAACAGAAAAAGACATCCCTCATTCCATTTATGAAATTGAGGGAGCAAAAAAAATTGCTGTTGAGTTCCGCAGCTTTTCCAAAACGGCAGGATTCACAGGCACGCGTTGTGCATTTACTGTTATTCCCGAAGAATTGAAAGCATTCGACAGCAAAGGCATAACTCACTCTGTCAAATCATTATGGATGAGACGTCATGCGACAAAATTCAACGGCGTATCTTATCCTGTTCAAAAAGCTGCGGCAGCTGTTTACTCGGAACAAGGTAAAAAAGAAGTGAAAGCCACAATCAAATATTATCTTGAAAATGCGAGTATAATTTACAAAAGCTTTTCGGAAATAGGTTTTAAAGTTTACGGAGGTATCAACTCTCCTTATATATGGCTGAGAACCAGAGATGGCATGAAATCATGGGATTTCTTTGACAAACTTTTGAACGAAGCAAATATTGTGGGAACACCTGGCGCAGGTTTCGGACCTTCGGGTGAAGGATATTTTCGCTTTTCTGCTTTTGCAGACAGAGCAGGTGTTTTGGAAGCAATGGAAAGAATAAAAAAACTATTTTCCTAATATAAAAATTCGCGGGTAAACAATTTCTTGACAGTTTGTCATTTTTTCTTTTATAAAAATTACACGATAAACATTCATTCTTATTACAGGAAACTCTTATATAAGCTGTATATTTGTTAAATTCTTGAAAGTAATTTCAATGAATTAATAAATATTAAAACTAAAAATTATGGAAAAAATAAAGATTTTCTTAGTTGAAGATAACAGGACGGAAAATATTTTATTAAAGTTATCGCTAAGCAGCTTTACAAACATCAGTACCCAGTCATTCACAAACGGGAAAGCTCTTATAAACAATCTTACTTCCAGTCCTGACATTGTTATTGTAGACCTTATGTTACCTGATATTTCGGGATTGGATTTAATAAAAATGATAAAGGAATACGATGAAAATATAAAAATAATTGTTGTTTCGGCACAAAAAGATGTTGACTATATAGCGAAAGTTCAGGCAGAAGGAATTTATAATTATATTGTCAAATGCGACAAATGTATTGAAAATCTTCATAATACAATTTCAGAGTTGATTACAATTTTGAAATGCAGAAAAACATTAAAAGATATTCCTTTAACTGAGGGTAATTTATATTATTAGCGGAGCTTTCCTAATTTGTATTATTCATGTAATTTCTTAAAGTAATAAACATTAACTTTAAATCGACTAAAGTTTAATTTTTGAATTGCTGAATTGTTTACTTTATCCCAACAGCGAAACTCATCGGGGTTGCTAAATTAAGTGCTCAAATGTTCGGTTGTTTTTATACATCACACCTGACTGTAACCAAATAGGCACCCTCATCTCATACTCCTTTTCCTGATAAACCTTAGAATTTAAAGTTATGATAACTCTTTCAGGAATTTATTAATCATGCCTGATTTGTCTTTTGCTTTGGTAATTGCAGAAGACACGGCAATTCCATAAACTCCGGCATCCAATAAACTTTTAACATCTTCGGGTAAAATTCCTCCAACCGCAATTATCGGAACATGTCTGCATTTTAAAGAATAGTATTCATTTACAATTTTTTTAATTCCATATATGCCTAAAACAGAACCTAAATTTTCTTTTGTATCCGTAATCTTAAATGGACCAAGTCCGATATAATTAACATCATTTTTTGTTAATTTTAAAATATCTTCAAGTGAATTAGCGGTTCCTCCGATAATATATTTGCTCTTCAGTTTTTTTCTTGCTTCTTTTATAGACATATCATCCTTGCCGAGATGAACTCCGACGGCTTTAATTTCTTTTACGATTTCAACATTATCGTTTATTACTAAAACGGAATTATATTTATCGCAAATTAATTTTGTTTTTCTTGCAATTTCAATCCATTCTTTTTGCTTTTTGTTTTTCACTCGAAGCTGAATCCACTTTACCCCACCTTTACAAGCTAATTCAGCTAACGCGGGATGAGAACAAGTTGCTATGTCCTGTGTGATATAATGCAGTTTTCCTATGTTTTCCATTGTATGATTTTATGTTCTGCTTTTACAAAGATAAAAAAAAAACGACACAAAATATCATGTCGTCTTTTTAGAACTAAAGAGAAAGCAAATTTTACTTGCATTTTTTAGCTTTTTTACAAGCTCTTTTTTCTTTCAAACTCTTTGTGGCTTTCTTTTTATCTTCTTTTCGAACGTCTCTGGTTTTTGCCATAGTTTTAGAAATTTTAATGGTTAAAAATAATATTATTTTTTTTAATAGTGTTATTTTAACGTGTATTACTTAATACAAGTTTCAAAATCATTGATTTTTTTAATCTGTGGCAAAGCAAATCTTATCAAAAAAACTTTTCCGTTTCAATTTTAAAATTTCTGTCAATATTATAGCAGATATTTTTTTTAACTTCGCAGAAAGACCAGTTTACATCGTACCCTTTGACCTGAAATTGCGGGGTTATATCACAAAAAATATTTAATGCTTTTCCGCTTTTAAATTCAATTCTTAAATCATAAAAATTGCTGATGGAAAAATTTTTTACGATTTCATCGGTTAATTTTTTTGTTTGAATTGTGAGATTTCCTTTTTTCGCATTTGAAGGGTCGTTCCATCCGGCAAGAATTTTTTCTTTTTGTTCGAGCCGCCAAATGCAATAAATAAACAAAAAATATTCTTCATCGCCGAAGCTCATAATTATTGTTGACCCGTTATCGCCTCCCGAAGTAACTTTGAAAACTTTTTTGTTTTTCAAACAATTTAATGTTGCAAATAATTTTTTCATTTTATCGTATTTTATTTTAAAACTTCATTTTTGCTCTATGCTCCATGCCTTAAGCCCCATGCTCTTTTATTCCTTTTTCAATCCTGCTGATAGTTTCATCTTTTTCTATGATTTCAAAAATTTTAAATAATTCAGGACCGCTGTTTGTACCAACAATTAATATACGCAATATCGTCATTATTGCTCCTGCATTCAAATTATTTAGCTGAATATAATCTTTAATTGTTTTTTCGATTTCAACAGAATTAAATTCAGGAACTGATTTAATTTTTTCTATAATATTATTTAGAATCGAAGGAGTGTTTTCGTTCCATTTATCCTTAATAACTTTTTGGTCGTAAGCCAAAGGCTGTTGAAAAAAATAATTTGATTTATCCCATATTTCATTCATAAAATTTATTCTGTCTTTTATCAATTCGCTTATTTTTATAAGTGTTTCTTTTGTTGAATTTATTTTTTTTGATTTTAAGACATCATTAAGATATTCTGAAAGCTCATCGTTGCTTTTATGTGAAATATAATGATGATTGAACCACTTTGCTTTTTCATAGTCGAAGCGGCAGCCGGCTTTACCAACTTTTTCCAGCGAGAATTCTTCTATGAGTTCATCGAGCGAAAAGAATTCTTTTTCAGTACCGGGATTCCATCCGAGAAATGCAATAATATTAATGACTGCCTCCGGAACATATCCCGATTCGCGGTAACCTGATGAAATTTCTTTTGTGAGTGGGTCGACCCACTGAAGAGGAAAAACAGGAAACCCGAGTTTATCGCCATCGCGTTTGCTTAATTTACCTTTTCCATCGGGTTTTAATAAAAGAGGTAAATGAGCAAATATGGGCATTTCATTTTCCCAACCGAAATATTTATAAAGCAAAACATGCAAGGGTGTTGATGGCAGCCATTCTTCTCCTCGTATAACATGAGAGATTTTCATTAAATAATCATCAACAACATTTGCAAGGTGATATGTGGGCAATCCATCCGATTTGAAAAGAACTTTATCATCAATCTGCGATGAGTGCACTTCGACATTCCCGCGTATCAAATCATGCACATGAATGACTTCATCAACGGGAATTTTTATCCTTATTACAAAATGTTCATTTTTGTTTATTTTTTCCTTAATTTCTTGTTCCGTTAACGTAAATGAGTTTTTCATTGCATTTCTTGTTGAAATGCCATATTGAAATGTTTCTTTCCTTGACTCATATTCTTTTCTTTTTTTGTCAAGTTCTTCAGGTGTATCAAATGCATAATAGGCAAAGCCATTAGTTACAAGTTGTTCGGCATATTGCTTGTAAATGTCTTTTCTTTCCGATTGCTTGTATGGAGTATAATTTCCTCCAATACCAACACCTTCATTGAATTTTATATTAAGCCAGTCAAGGGCTTCAATAATGTATTCTTCCGTTCCGGGAACAAAACGATTTTTATCGGTATCTTCAATTCGTAAAATAAAATCACCGTTATTTTTTTTTGCAAAAAGATAATTGTATAATGCTGTTCTTACGCCGCCAATATGAAGCGGTCCTGTGGGACTTGGTGCAAACCTTACCCTTACTCTTTCACTCATGTTTTTTTGTTTTGAAATAAATTTCATTAATTTTACCAAAGTTATAAAGAATTTTTGTTTTTTATTTTTTTTTAAATAAAAAATGGTAGAGATTTTACATTTTGTTTTTAAGAGAAATTAACAATATATTTTCTTCTAATTTAGTTTTTTTTATAATTTTACTTTTTAAACCTAAAATTTAAACACATGAAAAAGATAATTTGTTTATTTGCACTTGCATCTTTTATTGCAGTTTCATACTGTCAAAATCCCCAAAAGGTTGATGAAAAAGATGTTCCGCCTCAGATAATGCAGCAGTTCAAAAAGAACTTTGCTGATGCAAAAGAAGCAAAATGGACGAAATTGGAAAATAAATTTCAAGTTGTGCTGATACAAGATGAAATGAACACTATTGTTGAATATGGCAGTGTCGGCGATTGGCAGAGTACAAGATGGGAAATGCCAGTGAAGTACTTGCCTCAGCAGGTTGATGAATATATTAAAAGTAAATATTCTGTTTACAAAATAAAAAACCTTTATTTGCAGGATACACCACAAAATGTGAGATTATATGTTGTTGCAGCAGAAAAGAAGAAAGAAAAAATAGAGTTATACTTCGGACTTGATTTTGCTTTTGTAAAGCAGGTTCCCGAACCTCCAAAAAAAGATACTCCGGCAACAACTCCTCCGAAAAGCGACAACCCCGGCGGAGCAAAATAAAATTTGCTGATGTTAAACTATAAAAAAATAAAGGACTGCTTTTAAGTTGTCCTTTATTTTTTTATTATAAACGTGTATTTATGTTTATTTTATTTTTTTTTATAAAATCAATTGCGTTACAAAGATTTTTTTTTGCTCTTTTAGTAAGCTCTTCTTTCATTTCCCATTCATAACCTTTAATATTCATTAAATATGTTTCGGGAGTTTTATTGAAAATATTTTTACATAATCCGAGCACATACTCAGGGGAAACCGAATGTGTTGTGAAATCTGCTTTTCCGGTATCGGGTTCAACTTTTGTTAATTCGAAATTTTCTATAGGTTCCATTGTTGCATCAACAAAATAAACAACATCGTAATGAGAAATTTTTTCGGCATCTTCAATATTCAACTGATAATTGCTGTCGGTATCAATGTTTTCTAAATTTTCTGCTGAGACCCATTTTTCGATTTCTTCAATAAATTTTATGCCAAGACCATCATCCTGCCTGCCTGGATTCCCGTATCCGTAAAATAGAATATTCATTTCAGTGGTATTGATATTGAATAATTAAATAATTTAATAAATGAAAAAGCAAAAATAAAGAAAATATTAAACATTGATTTTTCACGAATTCTAAAAATATTTCAACGAATACTAAAAAAACTCCAGCGAATTCTAAAAAGTACTTGACTTCTTGATATTTTATTTTTAGCTTTGTTGCTTGTATATCAATAATTTTTATAGATTTGCATTTTTTAAAAAAACTATATTATTTGTATTGCTTTTTTTTATTTAACTACAAACAGAAAAAACAATAAAAACATAAAAAAAACGGAGTAACCCGAAAATCCGTAAAATAGAGTAGGGGGAATTAAAAATAAATAGAATCATGAGAAAAATTAAACTATTAACAGTAGCAATTGCGTTGTTTTTGTGTTATAATAATACAAGTGCACAAAGAGGTGGAAAAGGTGAAGGAACTGTCCTTATTGATGCTTTTTACGGGTTTCCGAATCTTTGGTCAACAGTTATTAAAACGGCTTATGAAAACACAGGAGAACAATTAAATATAAAAATCGGTTCAACAGGACCATTCGGTGCTAAAGCAGAATACATGGTATCTGACAAAATGGGAATGGGAATAATTTTTAATTACGCAAATTCTTCATATTCATGGAATGAAGATAGTTATGATATTAATAACAATCCTATTGTATATAATTACAAAATATCATTACCTAGATTAAGGTTTCTTGCAAGTTTTAATTTTCACTTCGGTGATTCCGAAAGTTTCGACCCTTTTCTTGTAATTGCAGCAGGATATTCGAGCTTTAATGCGCAAGCAACTTCGAATGACCCTATGTTTGCAACAGAAACAATTAAAGGACTTATACCTGTAGCATTTCGTGCTGGTTTTGGGATGCGTTACTTTTTTTCTGATAATATTGGGATAAATTTTGAAATTGGTTTGGGTGGACCTGCAATACAAGGCGGCTTGTCTTTTAAAATCTAAATTAAAATAAAGAAAGTAATTTATGACACACCTCTAAACCTCACAACAGAGAGAAATGGAGGTGTTTTTTTATTGTAAAAAATAGGATTTGACCAAACAGGTATTTATTACTGAATTAAAACAAAACCCCCTTTTTCTGTTAAAAAAAAGGGGGTTGGCAAAAAAAGTTGATTTGTGTTATCCTAAATATGACTTCAGCATTTTACTGCGTGATGTATGCTTTAATCGTCTTATGGCTTTTTCCTTTATTTGACGGACTCTTTCGCGTGTGAGGTCAAATTTTTCTCCGATTTCCTCAAGAGTTAAAGGGTGCATTCCGTTTAACCCGAAATAATATCGTATTACATCGGCTTCTCTTGAAGTAAGTGTTGAAATAGCTCTCTCGATTTCTTTTCTCAACGATTCTTTGATAAGCTCGTTTTCCGGTGTTTGTGAATCTTCATTTCTTAAAACATCATACATTGTTGATTCTTCACCCGAAATAAGAGGTGCATCCATTGATACATGACGACCTGAATTTCGCATTGATTCTTTAACTTCATTTTCAGGTAAATCAACTATTGATGCAATTTCGTTAAATGATGGTTCTCTTTCAAATGATTGCTCTAATTGAGAATATGCTTTGTTTATTTTATTTATTGAGCCGATTTTATTTAAAGGAAGTCGTACAATTCTTGATTGTTCTGCCAATGCCTGAAGAATGGATTGTCTTATCCACCATACTGCATAAGAGATAAATTTAAATCCTCTTGTTTCATCAAATCTTTGTGCGGCTTTGATTAAACCGAGGTTCCCTTCATTAATAAGGTCGGGTAAACTTAATCCTTGATTTTGGTATTGTTTGGAAACCGAAACAACAAAACGCAGGTTGGCTTTTGTGAGCTTTTCAAGAGCCGACTTATCACCTTGTCGGATTTTCTGGGCTAATGCAACTTCTTCTTCAGCAGTAATCAGTTCAACTCTGCCGATTTCCTGCAAATATTTATCAAGAGAAGCAGTTTCCCTGTTAGTAACCTGTTTTGTTATTTTAAGTTGTCTCATTCTTTAAAACCTTATTAATTCAGGTGTTTAACGTAATCAAAATATTTAAAGTTGCAAAAAAAGCAAAATTATTTTTTTTAAAACTCGTTTTCTTTTGAATTTGATGTTAATAGTAAAATAAGAAGACAATTAATTATGTACAAAAAGTTACAGAGATATAAATTAATTTTCTTTTTCAGGTTTTGGCAACAGTGCTTTTTTTGAAAGTTTCATCTTGCCTGTTTTTTTATCGATATCTAAAAGCTTTACGGAAATTTTATCACCGACTTTAAGTACGTCTTCTACTTTTTCAACTCTTCTCCATCCAAGTTCGGAAATATGTAAAAGTCCTTCTTTGCCGGGTAATATTTCAACAAATGCTCCGAATGGTTGAATGTTCTTCACTGTACCTTCATAAACTTCACCAATTTCGGGAGCAGTAGTTATTGCTTTAATTTTTTTAATGGCTTTATCAACAGAGTCCTTATCAGCCGAAACAATATCAATAATTCCAAAATCACCAACTTCTTCAATCACTATTGTTGTTCCTGTTTCTCTTTGCATTTCCTGAATAATTTTACCGCCAGGACCAATAACCGCACCAATAAATTCTTTTGGAATAGTTAACTTTACAATTCTTGGAACATGAGGTTTATAGTCCTCTCTCGGCTCTTTTATTGTTTTGAGTATTTCACCAAGAATATGCAATCTGCCTTTTTTTGCTTGTTCTAAAGCTTGTTCCAGAATTTCATAAGATAATCCGTCAACTTTGATATCCATCTGGCAGGCAGTAATTCCGTCTTTTGTGCCTGTTACTTTAAAGTCCATATCTCCGAGATGGTCTTCATCTCCGAGTATGTCGGAAAGCACTGCATAATTGCCTTTATCTCCGGTTATTAAACCCATTGCTATTCCTGAAACGGGCTTTTTAATTTTTACGCCTGCATCCATTAATGCTATTGTGCCTGCGCAAACTGTTGCCATTGATGATGAGCCGTTGGACTCAAGAATGTCGGAAAC